>DMIX01000171.1 GCA_003451975.1 Propionibacteriaceae bacterium | reverse complement strand
TCCCTGATCTCCGCCGGACTGGGCTGGCTCGTGTTCCGGGTCGCGGCCGCACTCCCGCCACGACTGAAGGCAGCCGGCGCGCAACACCTCGCACCACCGATCACCGACCTCGCCACGCCGGTCGAACCCGACATCGACCACATGCTCGGCCCCGCATCCGCGCCAGTGACCATCGTGTGGTACGGCGGCTTCGAATGCCCCCACTGCACCCGCACCGCGACGATCATCGGCGATCTTCGGACACAGTTCGGCGACGATCTAGCGGTCGTCTTCCGGCACCTGCCGCTACCCGACATCCACCCCCACGCCGTCATAGCCGCAGAAGCGGCCGAAGCCGCCGCCGCCCAAGGCGAGTTCTGGCACATGGCGGCAACCCTGTTCGCCCACCACCACGAACTCGACCCGGCACGGATCGAGGAACTCGCCGCCGAAGCCGGACTCGACCAGGACCGCTTCCGAGCGGACCTCCACACCCGACGACACGCGCTCAGAATCGAGCGGGACATCGCCTCCGCCGACGACAGCGGCGCCGCGGGGACGCCCACCCTCTTCGTCAACGGACACCGCTACACCGGTCCTGTCGAGACCCCAGCACTGGCGCGCATCCTCAGCGACGCGCGCGCCGCGGCCATACGGACAAAGAAGTCGCGCGCGGAACCGGCGACAACAGAACTCGGGGCGGGGTGAGACCTCCGCCGTCCTGGCCCAGTCGCCGTGGCCCTGAGCGCACGCAGTAGCGCACCCACGCCAGAGATTGACATGGGGAACACCGGCCAGGACCGTCGTGCCTGGTTCTTGACGTTCAGCAGCATCGCCGGCGGATACCGTGATGTCGGCCAGCTTCTCTTCTGCTACTCCAGCCACTGCGGCTTGCACCGATCCGCGCCGCCGCCGGACCCGAGTCGCACCACGCCAGCGTCGTGCCCTGTCGGCAAGGCGATGGCTGGGTCGCAGTGTCGTCGGTATGGGCGAAGCCCGCCACCGGTCATGTGGTGGCGGGCTTCGCTCGGTGCGGGTTCTGGCCCGCGGGTTTCTGTGGGTCTTTAGGCGGGCAGCCCCTCCAGGAGGTCGGCCATCTCGGTGATCTCGGTGGTCTGGGCGTCGATGATCTGTTGGGCGAGGTCCCGTACGTCCTGGTTCTGGCCGGTGTTGATCACGGATTGTGCCATGGTGATGGCACCCTCGTGGTGGGCGGTCATGAGCTGGAGGAAGCGTCGGTCGAAGTCAGTGCCGGTGAGTGTCTGCAGCTCGGTCATCGCCGCGTCCTGGTCCATGCCGTCCATGTCCATGCCGCCGTGGTCCATGCCGCCCATGTCGGCGTCGGTGCTGGTCGGTTCGCCCCATGCCTCCAGCCATTCGGTCATCAGCTCGATCTCGGGGCCCTGTGCTGCGGTGATGCGTTCGGCGAGCGCTTTGACCTCGGGTGTGGCGGCTTGCTGTACCGCCAGGTCGGCCATCTCGATGGCGCCCTGGTGGTGGATGATCATCATCTGGGCGAACTCGGTGTCGGCGGCGTTATGCGCGGCGGACGCATCGGATGACGTGACGGTGGGCGTGGTGCTAGTTGCGGGGCTCTGTTCGACGGGGGTGGCGCAGGCGGCCAAGGCGAGGCTGAGGGTGACGGTGGCGGCTCCGGCTGTCAGGATTCGTCGGATTGTCGTGGCCATCGGGTCTCCTTACCGGTGGTGGGCGTGGGTCTGGTCGGCGGTCGTGTCGGTGCGGCAGCAATGGGTTTGTCCGCCTTCGTGCGCGCAGCGGTGGTCTGCCGAGTCGTGGCTGCAGGTGTGGGGTTCGGTCGTGGCGGATTCGCGGCAACAGGCCATCGGGGTCTCCTTGAAGGGTTCTGCGACCGATGCACGGTCGCTTGCGGGCCGGCTCGCACGGTTGCTGGCCGGGCCGCCAGTCTTGCCGCGCCGCATCTGGATCAGGACCGGGCTTGATGAAGGTTTGGTCAAGAGCCGTCGCCATCGCACCGTGCGGCTAGCGGCAGCGTCGCGATCAAGGGTGCCGAGCTGGCATGGCCAGGGTCAGCGGATGGGCCCGCCGGCGGCCCCGCGGTCTTGCTGGCTTCCCGGGCTGGAGGGGAGGGTGAGGGTGAAGGTTGCGCCCTGGTCGGAGCCAGGGCTGCTGGCGGTCAGGCTGCCGCCGTGGGCTTCGGCGATCGCCTTGGCGATGGTCAGGCCGATGCCGGAGCCGGCTTTGTCGTGGGTGCGGGCGGTGTCTCCGCGGTAGAAACGTTCGAAGATGTGGGCGAGTTGGTCGTTGGTGATGCCTTCGCCGGTGTCGGTGATGACCAGCGTGGCCGTCCGCTCCGGGCCGCGTCGTCCGATGACGGTGACGCGGCCACCGCTGGGGGTGTGCCGCAGCGCGTTAGCGAGCAGGTTGCCGAGAACCTGCCCGATGCGCTGCGGGTCGACCCACACCTCCAGGTCAGCGATGTCGTCTGTCAGTATCACGGCCTTGGCGGCATAGCGGGCGCGCACCTGGTTGAGCGCACTGGTCACGAGCTCGGGCAGGGGCTGGGGGGCAGGCTCGATCGTGATGCGTCCTTCCTCAGCGCGGGAGACATCATCCAGGTCGTGGGCGAGCCGGGTGAGACGCTCGATCTGGTGTTCGAGGATCTGACGGGTGGTGTCGTTCCACTCGGTGACGCCGTCGGCGAGCCCCTCCAGGTGGGCGTTGAGGGTGGCGATCGGAGTACGTAGCTCATGGGCGAGGTCGGACAGCAGCCTTCGTCGGGTGTCCTCGACGCTGCCGAGGCGTTCGGCCATCTGGTTGAACGAGTCGGCGAGGGTGGCCAACTCCGGACCTGCGCCGGTGACGGTCACCCGGGCGGCGTAGTCGCCGGTGCTGATCCGGCGCGCGGATGCGGTAAGGGTGTCGAGCGGCCCGCGGATCCGGCCGGTCACGTACCAGGTGACGCCGAGTGCAAGGACCAGCGCGAACAGGAGACCCACGCCCAGGGAGACGGCGCTGGCGCTGGCGAAGGCCTCTTCGATGTGGAGGATCTCGGGGGAGTCGGGTTCGTGGCCCGATTCGAGCAGGTGGACGTGGAACAGCGGCGGCCCGATGACCGCGGCCACCAGCGCTGCCGTCAGCACACTGGCGACCAGCGCCACGGCCTGGGCCGCGAAGAGACGGGTGCCCAACCGCCAGCCGGCGATGGTGTGGTCGGTCATCCCTTACCCATCCGGTAGCCGACCCCGCGCACGGTCAGGACGTACCGCGGCTCGTTCGGGTCGTCGCCGAGCTTGCGGCGCAGGTTCGCAACATGCACGTCGACGACGTGGTCGTCGCCGAGCCAGTCGGCGTCCCAGACCTGGTCGATGATCTGGCGACGGCTGAGTGCGACCTTCGGCTGTCCGGAGAGCACGTCGAGGATGTCAAACTCGGTTCGGGTCAGCTGCACCGGCTGGTCGCTCAGCCAGACCTCGCGTCCGGCGGCGTCGATCCGTAGGTCGCCGAACACCCGCGGCGGCTCCAGGTCCACCTCGACGGCGGCGGCGGGTCGGCGGGGGCGGCGTAGCACGGTCTGGACGCGGGCGACGAGTTCGCGGGTGCTGAAGGGCTTGGTGATGTAGTC
>DMIX01000422.1 GCA_003451975.1 Propionibacteriaceae bacterium | reverse complement strand
GGGTCTGGACCCGTGCAGTATCGAAGCTGCCCATCACGCCGTCCTCGCCATTGGCCAACAGGCCGAGCTCGACCTGCTTGGCGTAGGCGTAGTCGGCCGCACCCTGGGCGTAAACCCAGCCGTCGTCATAGGTTTCGACCAGCTTGACGATGGTGGCGTTGGTCTCGGCCCCATCTTCGGCGTAGGCCACCTGAGCCCGCTGCATGACCGGTACCAGAGCCGCGAAGCAATCCGACTTCTCGGTGATGTCGGATTCGCGCGCGATCAGAGCCTGGAAGTACTCCGGGTAGCCGGTGTCTGCGATCAGCTGTCCGGTGACCGGACGGTTCCACGCCGTGACTTCCTTCTCGTACATGTAGGGCTCGGCGGTGATGAAGCCGGCTTCGGCGTCCTTGCCCTTGGCAGCCACGAAAGTGGCGGGCTTGGGGGCGTCGGACTTGTCGACCTGGGCGGTGTCCAACACGCCGCTACCGGTGAGGTAGGAGATCCACACGTCATCGCCGGAACCGACCAGGACGGTGGCCCCCGCGCCCTTCAAATCGGCGATGGTCTTCACCTCGGGGTAGGTCTGCGGATCCCAGTAGATCGCGTAGGGGCTCTTGTTCAGGCTTGCCAGCACGGCCTTGACCGGGGTCTTCTCCATGGCTGCCATGTATTCGCTGACCCGGCCATAGCCGAGCAGAATGTCTTTGTCGGAGTAGAGCAAGGACTGCGCCGACTGGTAGCCGACCGACGAGCCGCCGATGCGAATCTCGACATCGACGCCGGTATCGGTGGCACCATCCATCAAAGAGCCGGTGACCGACTTGTTCTCGGTGTCGATCGTGTAATCGTCGCCGAGCAGTTGGTAGATGCCGCCATGTTCGGCCTCGGGCTCCCAGTCGGCCTGAATGACGACAGTCGCTGGGCAGACTGCGCTCAGCGCGCCGGTGACGGCGGGGCTGGCGCTGGAGGACGCGGAAGAGGATCCGCTGCAACCGGTGGCGGTCAGGGCCAGGCTGAGGGTGACCGCGATCCCGGCCACCACCCGCCCGGTCGTGAGTGAGTGGTTCATCAGTGTTCCTATCGGTGTTCGGTGGGCCGCGGCCCGGGTCGAGTTGGTGCAGGGGGAAGGATTCGGTTCGGTCACGCCGCCCCCCAGGCTTGTGACCACCGTCCGACCATGCGGCGCCCCAGTGCGCCGAAGATCCAGAAGGCAGCCAATCCCAGGAGGCAGGCCAGAATGACCGTGGCCAACATCTCGGCTGACATCAGCCGAGAGCTATAGCGGGACAGCAGCAGGCCCAGCCCGATTTCGCCGCGCCCGAAGAAGAAGTCCCCGACGACCGAGCCGGTGACGGCCAGTCCCGCCGCGCTTTGCAGGCCGACGAAGAAGTCCGGGGCGGCATTGGGTAGTTGCAGCTTGACCAGCCGAGTCCAGCGCGAGGCGTTGCCCAAGGTGAACAAGTCGTTCAAACCGCGGTCGACGCCGAGCAGCCCCTGCAAGGGGTTGATCACCAACGGGAACATCGCGATGATCACGCAGACGATCACCCGGGCACCCAGGTCATAGCCGAACCAGAAGCCGATCACAGGCACGATCGCCAGAATTGGGATCGTCTGCATCAAGATCACATAGGGATAGAGCGCGTTCTGCACCCAGCGTGCCTGTGCCATCGCAATGGCGGTGATCGAACCCAGCACGAAGGCGATTCCCAGCCCGATCAACGCCGCCTTCGCCGTTACCCAGGTGGCAGCGAGCACATCGCCGCGCACCTTCGGATCGAAGAACACAGCGAACACCTCGTGAGGTGGTGGTAGCAGGAACTTCTCGGTTTCATCGAGCACCCAGTAGCTGATCGCGTACCACATCGCGATGATCAGGGCGAAGACGGCCAACGGGCCAATCAGTCTGGCCAGCGTGCCCAGCGGGCGGGGTTTGGTCGCCGCGATAGTCATAGCGAGCCTTCCAGGGCGGCAGCCACCTGACCGGCCAATTCGGTGAACTCGGGGCTGTAGCGCAGTTCAAGCGGACGGGGGAATTCGAAGGGAATGGCGAAGTCGGCCACGATGCGTCCCGGGCGAGGCGACATCACCACCACCCGGGTGGACAAAAACACCGACTCCTCAACAGAGTGGGTCACGAACAACCCGGAGAATTGACGGGCCAAGAACAGTTCCTGCAGCACGAGATTGAGCCGAGAGCGGGTGATCTCGTCCAAAGCGCCGAAGGGCTCGTCGAAGAGGAAGACCTCCGGCGCCAACACCAACGACCGAGCCATGCTGGTGCGCATCTTCATGCCGCCGCTGAGCTGTCCGGGCAGATGCTTGGCGAAGTCACTCAGGCCGACAGTGGCGATCGCCTCAGCAGCGCGACGCTCTGCGTCGCCCTTGCTGAGGCCAGCCAACTCGCCGAGGATCTTCACATTGCCGAAGACGGTGCGCCAGGGCATCAGGGTGGCGTCCTGGAACACGTAGCCGATCGAATCAGTGGCGAACTTCACCGAGCCCGCAGTGGGCTCATCGAGCTTTGAAGCCAGTCGAAGCAAGGTTGATTTGCCGCAGCCGGAGGGGCCGATG
>DMIX01000003.1 GCA_003451975.1 Propionibacteriaceae bacterium | reverse complement strand
GCCGACAACAAATTGGACCCGATGGCCGAAGACATTCGCCTCGAGCTGGAAGGTAAGGAGGCCTGAACATGGTTGGAAACTCCCTACTGAACATTGCCATCTTCGGCATCTTCGTCATCGTCACGCTGGGTGTTGTCATCGGCGTCACCCGAAACTCCGAGAAGAAGGCCGGCTCGTTCTACACCGGCGGTGCGTCCTTCTCCGGACGGCAGAACGGTCTGGCCATCACCGGCGACTACCTGTCGGCAGCCTCGTTCCTGGGGGTCACCGGCGCCATCGCCATCTACGGCTATGACGGCCTGCTGTACGCCTTGGGCTTCTTCGTGGCCTGGCTGATCGCGTTGTACCTCGTGGCCGAGCCGCTGCGCAACACCGGCCAGTACACGATGGCCGATGTGCTCAGCTTCCGCATGAACCAACGTCCGGTGCGTACCGCAGCGGCCCTGTCGACCCTGATGGTTTCGTTCCTGTACCTGCTGGCTCAGATGGCCGGGGCTGGTGGCCTGGTGGCACTGCTGCTGGGCGTCACCGACCCCACCCAGCAGGCGCTGGTGATCGCGGTGGTGGGCGTCATCATGATCGCCTATGTGTTGATCGGTGGCATGAAGGGCACCACCTGGGTGCAGATGATCAAGGCGACCCTGCTGATCATCGGCGCGGCGTTCATGACCTTCATGGTGATGGCGAAATTCGGCTTCAACTTCAACTCGTTGCTCAACGCTGCGGTGTCCAACCCGAACAACGTAGACACGGTGGCCGCGATGAAGTGGGAGGATGCGGCACGCATCCTCAGCCCGATGGCGCACTACGGTTCGGATCCGCTCAGCTTCATCTCGCTGTCGATCGCGCTGGTGCTGGGCACCTCCGGTCTGCCGCACGTGCTGATGCGCTTCTACACCGTGCCCACCGCCAAGGAAGCCCGTCGCTCTGCGGTGTGGGCGATCGCTCTGATCGGCCTGTTCTACCTGTTCAGCCTGGTGCTCGGTTTCGGAGCCACCGCGCTGGTCGGAATGGACGCGATCATGGCGGCACCCGGCAAGGCCAACTCGGCAGCTCCGCTGCTGGCCTACGCCCTGGGTGGCGAGCTGCTGCTGGGCGTCATCTCCGGTATCGCCTTCGCGACGATCCTCGCGGTGGTCGCTGGTTTGACCATCACCGCCTCGGCCTCCTTCGCCCACGACTTCTACAACTCCGTGTTGAAGAAGGGCAAGGCCGATCCGGCTCAAGAGGTCAAGGTGGCCCGCATCACTGCGGTCGTCATCGGCGTGGTGGCTATCGGTGGCGGCATCCTGGCCAATGGTCAGAACATCGCGTTCTTGATCTCGCTGGCCTTCGCGGTGGCGGCATCGTCGAACTTGCCGTCCATCCTGATGACCGTGTACTGGAAGAAGTTCAACACTCGTGGTTCTATCTGGTCGATCTACACCGGCCTGATCTCCTCGACAGTGTTGATCATTTTCTCCCCCGCCATTGCCAAGGACAACCCGCTGGCCTGGTTCCCGCTGACGAACCCGACCATCGTGGCTCTCCCGTTGGCGATCATCGCCGGCGTGGTGGGGACGGTCACTTCCAAGCAACCTGCGGACGCGGACCTGCAGGCCGAGATGGAAGTCCGGTCCATGACCGGAGCGGGCGCTGCTGAGGCAATCGCCCACTGACCGACTGAGGGCGGCCTCGTCAAGCCCGGGTTCAGCCTGGCGGGGCCGTCCTCTCACCGCTCTCACACTCTGCGCCCGAAAGGTGCTCTCTGCGCTCGAAGTTCCTGGCGCAAAGACCTCTTTCGGGCGCAGAGTCCTTTTGGCACTAGGGTGAGGCGGTGAATAGCAGCACGGCAAGCGAGGCGCTGGATCGGCGCGGGTTGGTGCTGGCTTTCTCCGCCTACCTGATCTGGGGGGCGTTTCCCTTCTTCTTCAAACTGCTGTCGGCGGCCGGGTCCTTCGAGATCATCGGGCACCGGGTGCTATGGACCTTCATCTTCTGCGGTTTGGGCATGCTCGTCTGGGGCGAACTCGGCCACTTCCGCGAGGTCCTGGCGAATCGTCGGCTCTTCGGGGGCCTGACCGCAGCCGGATTCTTGGTCACCGTCAACTGGTCCATCTACGTGTGGGGCGTGCTGAACGACCATGTCGTCGATGCCGCTCTGGGCTACTTCATCAATCCGCTGGTCACTGTGGGGCTGGCCGTCGTCGTCCTCAAGGAGAGTCTGCGCACCGCCCAGAAGGTGGCCGTCGGTGTCGGGACGCTCGCCGTAGTGGTGCTCGCCATCGGCTACGGCCAGATTCCGTGGGTGGCGCTGAGCCTGGCGTTCACCTTCGGCACCTATGGCCTGTTGAAAAAGCAGATGGGCGGCCACGTCTCGCCACTGGTGGGGCTCACTGTGGAGACCACCGTGTTGGCCCCGGTCGCGTTGGCGTGGCTGGTCTGGCTGCAGGTCAGTGGCGAAAGCAACCTGACCAGTCACGGGCCGTGGCTGACCGTCGGCCTGATCTCAGCGGGTCTGGTCACCGCGATCCCGTTGCTGCTCTTTGCCGCAGCGGCCCGCCGAATCCCGCTGACCATGATCGGGCTGATCCAATACGTCACCCCGACCCTGCAGTTCGCCTTCGGCGTCTGGTTCAACCACGAGGCGATGCCGCCGTCACGCTGGGCCGGATTCGCCCTGGTGTGGGTGGCCCTGGTGATCCTCACCGTGGATAGTGTGAGGGCCAGCCGGGGACCGGCGATCGTGGCCGAGGTTGAGCCTTGAGCCGGCCTCGGCTTCAGCGGCGCCGCGGGGCCGCCACCTTGTGCTTCAGTCGAGCTGTCTTCTTCTGCGTCTGGTAGCCGGACTTGGTCAGCGTGACGACCACGCTGATCTTCTTGCCCCACTGCCGGTAGGTGAGTGTGATGCCGGCCTTGTTGGACTTGGCGATCGCCTGACCATTGGCATACCAGCGGTAGCTGCGATGCGTCCCCGCGGGGCTCGCACTGCTGACCTTGGCCTTGAGCTTCGAACCCACCCTCGCTGCGCCGGTGATGGTGACCGAGCGAATGCTGATCCTGCCCTTCGCCACTTTCGCGGTCGGTGCCGAGAGACTGCTGGTAGCGCTATAGCCGGCCAGGGACGCACTGACTCTCATGGTGAGGCGTTTGCCCACCAGGTTGGGCTTCAGCACCAACTTGCTGCTCGTGGCGCCGGGGATCACCGCGCCGTTGGCAAGCCACTGGTAGCTCAGCTGCGCCTGGCTCGGCGTCCAGCCGGAGGTTCGAGCCGCAAGCACCGATCCGACGCGCGCTGTTCCCGAAATCGTGACCGGGCCGGCGGTGATCGCCCCGGCGGCGACCGCGAAGGTCTTCGCCGAGGTCCGCGAGGTCGTCTGGTACCCGTTCTGCGTGGCGGTGATGGTCACGCTGATCCGCTTTCCCACCAGGTTGGCCGGAAGGGTCAGCGTGGACGCAGTAGCGTCGTCCAGATCCACGCCGTCAGCCGCCCACTGGTAGCTGAATTGGATGCCGTTGACCACCGGCTCCCAGTCGCCGGTCTGCGCGGTCAGCGTCTGACCAACTTGGGGCACCCCGGACACGGTCGGGTCGGGGGCCTGACCGAAGGCCACCGGTCCCGAGACGGGCTTCGTGGTGAAGGTGGTGATCGGCGAATAGGTGATGCCGCCGTAGCGGTTCTTCACCTCCAAGTACCAACTGTGGCTGCCCTCACTGAGGTTCGACCAGGTGGTCTGAACAGTGCTCGGCGAATCGACTTCGGAGACTGCTCCGATCACCGAATTCGTCAGCACCTCGGCGCTGAAGGAGTCGGTCGACAGCGCCTTTTCTGGAGCACTCAAGCCGAAGGCCGAGTACGGAATCGCGAACTCCTGGCTGCGTCCGGCCAGACTGGCGGCGTCGGAGTCGAAGTCATCCAGCGACGGCGAGTACGTACGCACGATGATCTGGCCGGTGCCGTCGGCACCGCCGGTGTTGTCGAAGTGCAGCAGGCGCAGATAGCCTTCACCGCCCTCGGGCAGACCCTGGTAGTCGAACAGCATGCTGTAGACGGTGCGATCATCGACGCCATCACCATTGTCGTCGATCGCATCGGTGCGGGTGTAGGCATCGTGATAGTGCCCCGACAACACCATGATGACGTTCGGGTTGGGCTTCACCACCTGGTTGAAGATCGCGGTCGGGATCGGTCCACGGCCGCCGGTGGTCTGCAGGTTCTCGTGGAGGTCGATGATCACCTTGCGTTCGGGGTATTTCGCGATCACCGAGTTCATCCAGTCGTACTCGGCCTGCTGGGCACCCCAGCCCATGGCCAGCACCAGCAGATCGACACCGTTGGCCGAGATCAGGTCGTACTGACCTCGGAACTGGCCCTCGGCATCCACATAGGCCCCACCGAACCACGGGTTGGCCGAGTAGCGGCTCACCGGGAAGGTCTGGTTCATGAAGGAGTAGTCCTCCGCCAGGTGGCCCACATCGTGGTTGCCCGCCAGCAGCGAATACGGCAGTTTCGCATCGTCGAACAGCTTGTAAGCCGCCGAAGCATTCGCCCACTGGTTCATGCCGGTGCAGCCGATGCCGGGGCAGGACGCCAGCCCGGTGTGTCCGTCGGGATCATCGACCGCATCGGTGGCTGCGCCGGACTCCCACAGACTCGGATCGGACTTGTCGACCACATCACCGGTGTGCACGACGTATTGCAGATTCAGGTTGTCGCGCTGCGCGATCAGGAACTTGTTGATCGCCAGCTGGTTGCGGAAGTAATCCTTGCCGCTGCTGCGCAGGTCGTAGTTGGCGTTGTAGTACTGGGTGTCGGTCTCCCAGCCGAGGGTGAAGTCGTACTGGCTGCGCGGCGTGGCCGCCGGGTTGTAGTCGGTGACGGCGGACTCCCGCGTGGAGGTTCCGATCGAGGTGTAGCCCGCTGAATGCTGGATCAACACCGTCACTGCACCCTCGGCGTTCACATGGTCGGCTGCTGCGATCATGCCGTCCAGAGTGAAGTCGGTGGGCTTCGTCCCGGTCGTCAGGTAGCGGTCCACCTGTTCCCAGCTATTGGTGGTGGTGTTGAGCACTGACATGACCACCCGGGCGTCGCTGTTGGCCGAGCCCTTCCAGTTCAGGTGCACTGTGTAGCCGGCACCGGCATCTGCCGGGACAGCCACGGTGAACAACTGGTAGGGGAACTCGGTGGACGAGGCGATCGAGGCGTCTACGCCGTCAGTGGTCGCCACCGTGGCCAGGTCGGCGGCGGAGAGGGCTTGGGCCTGACTGCGATCGGTGCTGGCGGTGTCGTTGGTCACCCCGGACGCAGCACTCACCCCGTCGGCGGTGGTGAGCCGGTAGCCCTGTTTGAAAGCCACCTGTAGTTTGTCGCCGTCGGCCCCGGTGGCCTTGGCGGTCAGAGTCACGGAGTCTCCGGTGACGGTGTCGCCTTCGGCAGGGCTGGACTCGGTGATGCTCGGATGCTCATCAACGGTGCTGAAGTCGACGGTCTTGGTTGCGGTGTTGCCCTGGTTGTCGATCCCGGTGAAGACGACCGTGTGGTCGCCCGCACTCAGGTCTACCGATGACGTGGCGTAGGGCAGGGCGATCGGCTTTCCGTCGAGGGTCGCGGCGAGCGACGCTACGCCGGAGCCGTCCACGTCGCCGGCCTTCGGGTCGGCGGCGGTCGCGGCCACGGTGATCACACCGCGCACCGTGCCGGAGGCCAGATCACTGGTGATCTGTGGTGCGGTGTTGTCGACGGTCACGGTGCGGGCGACGGTGTCGCTGCCCGAGGTCGCGGTGACGGTGTGGGTGCCGTCGGGAGCGTCGGTGGTGTGCCAGGTCTGCGCCAGCGAGTTGAAGGCGCCGTCGGGAATGGTGAAGGTCAGGTCGTAGTAGACCGGCGTGGTGGAGCTGTCGCCCATCGCGACCAATGCGGTGGCAGCCGCACAGGTCACGCTCGTGGGTGCGGTTCCGGCGACTGCTGCGGGCTCCAGCGCGGTTGCACACGCCGAGGGACGCAGTGCCCGTCCGTCGGGGAGAACCAGACGGGCGTTGCTGAACTTGAAGTCGTCGTTATTCTCCGTGCCGTCGGGTCGAGGCCAGGCCTTGGTGCCCGAGACCACCGAGACCGTCACGGCCTCGCCTTTGGTCATGGCCGTGACGGGGACGGCGGCGGTGATGGTGCTGGTGTTGGCGTAGGTGCCGTCCTTGAAGACGGTGAGCACATTGTCGGGGAAGGCATCACCGGTGCTCGGCAGGGCTTTGCCGCTGCCCAGCACGATGCCGTTTTCGAAGAAGGTGTCGGTGGCGGTCACGTCGATGGCCAGGGTGGGCGCCGACTCGACGGCGGGGGTGAGCTCGGTGAGCGGCTGCCCGTCCAACGTCACCGAGAGCCCGTCGGTACCCGCGGCCGCGGTGCCCGCGATGCGGGTGTCGCCCGACAGGTACTGCTGATCGGTCAGGTTGAGCCGGACGGGGTCGGCGGCAGTGGCGTTGATCGTGGTGCGGATCGGCCCCAGGGTGGCGGTGTGGGTGCCGTCGCTGACGGTGAAGGTGTAGTCCAGCCAGGCCTTTCCGATGAGGTCCACCGAGGTGATCGTCGAGCTGTACTGTCCGGGTGATCCGAGCACGAGGTTTGCCACCACCGGTTCGGTGTTCACATTGTCGGAGGTCGTCAGCGTGACGGTCTTGACCTGTCCGAGGCCGTCTCCGACAGCGACGAGATCATCGACGACCGAGACCCCGAGTGCCAGGTCGCCGGCGTCGGCGGCCAGATCGGGGCTGCCGGTCAGGTCGGTGAGCACCGGGGCAATGGTGTCGGCGGTGGGTGTCGTCAGGTCGGCCGGCACCTGGTCGGTGCTGACCGAGCCGGGGGTGAACCCGCGGGCACCGAGTGGGACCTGAGTCAGACCGCCGTCGGCGGCCGATGCGAAGTGGAAGCCGGTCACCGCGGAGGCCTCGGACGAACCGCCGGTGAGCACGGCGAGGTTGTAATAGGCCTTGTCGATGACGATTCCGGTGTTGGTCTGGATCTGCAGACCGCGCGCCCCGGAGTTCGACATGCCGCCGGTGGCGGTCTCCACCAGCTGGGTGCCGGTCTGTAGCGAGGTGCCGTAGTAGTTGTCGAAATCTGTGGCGGTGAGCGAGCCGTTGGCGCTGTTCTTGACCCACACCACCAGGGTGCCACCGGGTTGAATCACCGGATCGGACGGCGTCGTCGCCCACAGCGCCACCGAACTGTTGGTCAAGTCGGCATTGGGGTAGAGGTAGGCGAGGGTGTAGTCGCAGAAGTTGATCGGGGTGTTCGTGGAGTTGTAGACCTCGATGAACTCATAACCATCGGAGCCGTTGACATTGGCCGTGTTCGGCGCAACCTCGGTGATCTGCAGAATCGGCGTGTCTGCACCGGGCTCCACGGGGGAGGGAGTATCCGTCGGCGTCGGCGTGGGAG
>DMIX01000224.1 GCA_003451975.1 Propionibacteriaceae bacterium | reverse complement strand
CGCCGAAGCGCGCCTCGCCGAACTGGCGCATCTGAATGAAGGCGCTGGTCCGTTGTTCAAGATGACCCATGACCCTCGCATTACGCGAGTGGGTCGGTTCATCCGCCGCTTCTCTATCGATGAGCTGCCCCAGTTCTGGAATGCGCTGGTCGGCAACATGAGCCTGGTTGGCCCCCGTCCGGCCCTGGCCAACGAGGTTGCTCACTACGACAAAGATGCCCGCCGGCGCCTCGATGTCCGCCCCGGACTGACCGGCCTGTGGCAGGTGTCCGGCCGTTCCGATCTTTCTTGGGAAGACACGGTGCGACTGGACAACTACTACGTCGACAACTGGTCTATGGTTCAGGATCTGATGATCCTGGGAAAGACAGCTCGCGCGGTCGTGGCGCCCAGCGGCGCCTACTGACCCACTCCCCCACATGCCTCGGTGGCGTCGGTCCCGATCCCCCGACCGACGCCACCGAGCCTCTTCCGGTACCGTGTGACATCATGCTGAGTTCCACCGTCCGATGACGGCAACCCGAAGGCTGCCGTGGCCTCGTCTCATCACGGCTTTCGCCATCCTCGGCATCAGCGCCTCTGTGGCCGTCAGCACCTATGCAGATGTCATAGCCGGCGGTGGAAACGACCATCAGACCGCCGACTGGCTGATCGCCTATCCCGGGGAGTTCATCCGCCGCGGCCTTTTCGGTGAGCTCCTATTCGGTGTCGCTCCCTCGGGGACGGCCACGTTGTGGTTGCTGTTCGCGATCCAAGTGGCTTGCTACGTTCCCGTCTTCGCCTTCTTCATCAACTACCTGTTCCGAACCGACTTCTCCTGGTCGGCCATCGCCCTGGTCATCTCCCCGGCTGCGTTGCCGTTCATCGGTTGGGATCCGCTGGGCGGGTTCCGCAAGGAGATTCTGGGCTTCGTCGCTCTGGTACTCATCGCCGTGGCACGTCGGGGATTGGCCCGAGGCTGGCGCATCGCCCTCCTGGCGGCGGCATTGTCGGTGTGGACCCTGGGAGTCTTCTCCTGGGAGTCGGTGGCCTTGATGCTGCCCGCCGTCGGTTTCCTGCTGTTGACCGAACCCACGATGCCGCTGCGCCGCAGCTTCGCCGCTGCCTTCGCCGGAGTCGGAACCGTAGCCTTGGCAGCCTCCACCGTGTGGCACGGCACGGCCGCAACCTCCACCCAGTTGTGCACGAAGATCATCGAGCACGGGCTAGGCCAGAACTTGTGCACCGGGGCTGTCGCCTGGATGGGGCGTTCCCTGCAGGACAGCCTGGATCTGGTCGTCAAGGATGCCCCGACCTACAGCGGCTACCTGTTCATGGCCGCCTTGGCGGTCCTTCCGATAGCGCTCAGCCCGTGGTTGCGTCGCTACTGGGCCTGGGCACTGGTCGCCGCATTCAGCATCGCGCCACTGTTCGTGCTCGGCATCGACTATGGGCGCTGGTTGCACATTCTGGTCATCGAGTTGTCGATCTGCATCGCGGTCAGTCATCGCGACCTGGTCGAGTCCCGGTTGTGGAATCCGCTGTCGGTGGGCCTGTTCGTCAGCCTCTGGGCCATTCCCCACGCAGCGCCCACCGGTGCCACCACGCCCGGCTGGCCGTTCAAGGGGCTGCTCGCCACTGTTATCACCGCCGCACAGTCGTGGTTCATCGCACTGCGCGCGTGAGCCGCCGCCATTCCGCGCGCTTTCGCGTGGAGTCTCGAGACGGTCGCGGGCGCCTGCACGTCGACCACCTGGAAAGCAGAGTGCAGAAAATGTAGCCTACTGACGCGTCGGAAATGTCAAAGGGGTGTTCGCTATGGTGACAGCTGGAATTCGGTACAGTGCCACACGAGTAATCGCATCGATCATCGGAATTGCGATGACGACAACAATTTTCGGCAATCGAGCTGACGCGGCAGCCGCTCAGCCGCTGGTCGGGAACGGGGTACAACTGGCCGCATATCCGGCGGCGAACCCAACAACACAGGGCATGGCCTTCTCACTGC
Organism: Propionibacteriaceae bacterium; assembly: GCA_003451975.1. GTDB lineage: Bacteria > Actinomycetota > Actinomycetes > Propionibacteriales > Propionibacteriaceae > Propionicimonas. Next base: position 2,095 of record DMIX01000224.1, on the reverse strand, counting down.
CCAAGAAGCACTCGAAGCTCGTATTCGCCCACTACGTTCAGTCTTTCCCCCTGTCCCTGGACAACAGCGCCGCCCAGACGGACTACTACGCCTGCAACTACATGACCATTGACGGCAAGGAACACACCTCCGACCACTCAACCTATGGCGGATGGCTGCGGGATCGGCCGCTGCTGTCCTCACCGAAATCAGGCAATTTCCTCGTCACCAACGCTACGACCGAGATCAATCGCGCGAAGGCCGCTGGAATCGACGGGTTCGCGCTCAACCTTGCAACCCTCCAGACCAGCGGCACGAACACCAGCGCTCGCGTTGGCGGAGCGCTACTCGCAGCTGCGAACAGCAAGTCGTTCAAGATCTTGCTTCAGCCCGACACCGATTCGTTGGCTCAAGGTCAGATCACCTCGACGGGGATGGCGGACGGCTTGGTCGCGATCGCCAAGAAATATCCCAAAGCGATACACAAGATCGGCGGCAAAGTCGTCGTCTCGCCGTTCTATGCCGACAAGAAGTCAACGAAGTGGTGGTCCGCAGTACTCAAGCGGATGAAGAGCAAGAAGGTTTCTGCGGTGTTGTGGCCACTCATCTCCAACTACACCAAGATGGCTGCCTTCAGCAAGATCAGCATCGGCTTGGGAGAGTTCGGGGTCTTTTCTGTCGGGTCGGTGAAGAACCGGGAGCCGTTCGCGCACAACGCGCATACAGGCAAGTACTATGCCGGGGCGGGCAAAGCGTATAAGTCGGGCCACAAGGTGAAATGGATGCAGCCGGTCCTCCCGCAACTCGCCAAACCGAAGAACGGGCAATACGGCGAAGCGGGCAACACCGCCACCTTGCGGGCCGCTTGGTCACGTGCCATCTCCGGAAAGAGCGGAGTCAAGAACGACAAGGCTGATATGGCACTGCTCGTCACATGGAACGACTTCTCCGAGACGACCCAGTTCGAGCCTTCGGTACAACACGGCAATGCGCTCCTCGACATCAACGCCTACTACATGAGCAGATTCCAATCCGGCTCGTACCCGAAGATCAAGCACGACGTGATCTACCTGAGTCACCGGGTGCAATTTCACAGCCAGAAACCGGCCAATACGCCTGCGACCTACACCCTCTTCCAGGGGTATCCGAACAAAGCAACGGTGGATCGAAGTACAGCAACCGACAAGGTTGAGGTATTGGCCTTCCTCACGTCCGCGACAAAGCGCACAGTGAAGCTGCAGATCGGCGGAAAGACCACCAGCTACACCATCAGGAAGAAGGGCGTGAGCGTCATCTCTCGAGGACTGGCCAATGGAATGGTGAGCGCCGCGCTACTGAACAAGTCGGGCAAACGGACAGCATCTGTCGCCTCGCCGCGAGCTGTCGGTGCTCAGCGTCAAGAAGACCTTGGCTATTGGTTGGAGAGCAGTCGCCGCAAATTGCCGACTCAACAGATCCAGTGGACGAACCAGGCGACGTGCTTAGCCAATCGCCCCTAGGTGCATCCGGGGGCTGATGGCGTGGACGCCCCGTTCCAGCCTTCGGCCGACTTCCACCCAGCTAGGCTGAAGCAACGACGTCGGGGCGGACCCGGAGGGAGACGAACATGGGCAAGCGTGCCTTGATCACCGGAATCACCGGGCAGGACGGCTCCTACTTGGCAGAGTTCCTGCTGCACAAGGGCTACGAGGTCCACGGCATCAAGCGCCGTTCGTCCCAGCTCAACACGCAGCGGATCGACCACATCTATCAAGATCCGCACCAATCGAACGTCCAGATGTTTCTGCACTACGGGGATCTGACCGACTCCACCAGCCTCACCCGGATTATCGGTGAGGTGCGCCCCGACGAGATCTACAACCTGGGGGCCCAATCCCACGTCGCGGTGAGCTTCGAGGCGCCCGAATACACCGCCGATGTGGACGCACTGGGCGCGCTGCGGATCCTGGAGTCGATCCGCCTGCTCGGGCTCACTGACACTGTGCGGTTCTACCAGGCGTCCACCTCCGAGCTGTACGGGCTGGTCCAGCAGGTGCCTCAAACCGAGACCACACCGTTCCACCCCCGCTCGCCGTATGCGGTAGCCAAGCTGTACGCCTACTGGATCACCGTGAAC
>DMIX01000120.1 GCA_003451975.1 Propionibacteriaceae bacterium | reverse complement strand
ATCCGAAGCGCAGCAGATCCAGTTCTCGAGCCCGCTCGTGGGACTCGGTGGTGAGTTCATGGAGTTCGGCGAGGAGCCGCTTGCGGTCGACGAAATCGGTGCGGTAGTCGACCAACTCCGCGACCAGAGCCTCGCCGGCGAAGCGATCCGGCACCTGAAGTTGCCGCTCGGCGCTGCCTAGGCGAAGCTGCTCGGATTGGCCGTGGATCGTGATCCACTCCCCCACCAGTTCCGCACCCACACCCAGCGGCACTTGGGCACCGCCCAGCGACAGCCGTGACCGGCTCGCCGCGAGGTGGCGACTCACCAGAACTTCACTGTCGTCGATCTCGGCACCGAGTTCGGCGACGGCTTCAGCATCGGTGTCGTTGAGCAGCCAGCGGCCCTCGATCAGGGCTCGCTGCGCCCCGGTGCGGACCAGCGATGGTGCGGCCTTGGCACCGGCCAACAGTGCCAAGCCGGACACGATCATGGTCTTGCCTGCGCCGGTTTCGCCGGTGACGACGGTGAAACCGGGGCCCAACTCGATACTGGCCTCACCGATGACGCCCAGATCCGCGATTCGCAGTTCAGTCAGCATGGGCGGCGTCCCGTTCGGCAGCGCCGCGCCATCCGTCCACCGGAAGCCCGAACTTGCGCACTAGGCGATGCACGAAGGGCTGTTCGGAGATGCGAGCCAACCGCAGCGGACGCGGGCCGACGCGAATTTCAATGATCATTCCGGTGCCGACGTCGGTGGTTCGGCGACCGTCGCACCACACCACGCCACCTTCGCCGCCGGGCAAAATCTCGACGGTCACCACGGTGCGGTCCGACAGCACCAGCGGGCGAGCGAATAGGGCGTGGGCGCTGAGCGGCACCAACAGCAGCGCGGAAAGCTCGGGCCAGATCACCGGCCCGTGAGCCGAGAAGGCGTACGCGGTCGATCCCGTGGGGGTTGCGACCAGGACTCCGTCGGTCGCCCAGCGCGACAGTGGCCGGTCATCGATGCGCACCAGGACTTCCAACATGCGTTCGCGGGCGAGTTTCTCCAGGGAAACCTCGTTGACGGCGAACGATCGCCATAGCTCTTTCCCACCGGGCCCATCGGTGACCACCGTTTCGATGGTCATGCGCTCCTCGACCTGATAGTCGCCGCTGGCTACGTGCTCAATGAGAGTGGGGACCTCGTAGGACTCCAGTTCTGCCAGGAATCCCACATGGCCGAGGTTCACACCCATGACGGGAACGTCGCGCGGCACTGCCCATTCGGCGGCGCGCAAAATGTTGCCGTCGCCGCCGAAGACCACCATCAGATCGCATTCGACGGGTTCGGAATCCAGGTCGCCCAGCAATTCTTCGGGCAGCACTTCGGCTAGGCGTTCGCGATCGTCAGCGTTGACCAGGCAGGTGATGCCGCGCTGGTCCATGCCGCGAATGAACTTCGCGGCGGCCGCGACCGCAGCCGGACGCAGCGGATGAATGGTCAAGGCGACGGACAGTGGTTTGGAACTCACCCTGCAAACCCTAGTGGCCATCGCTGACGATGGGGTCGCTGCCGGCACCGATTGTGGAACGCACGACGGGAATCGAGGTCTGCTCCCCCTTGCGCAGGGTCAGCGGATTCCGGTGAACCCGCGCCGCAGTGCCCAGCCGGGCGCCTTCGCCCGGATCAGCTGAGTGGAGTGGCGACCACCGCGCCCAGGGGTGCGGCGGGCCTGCTGAACGCCACGAAGAACTCCACATTGCCCGATTCCCCGGGCAGGCGGCTCTCCGCCTGCCAGTATGCAGACCACCCCAGGGCTGCGGCATCGGCAATGACAGCGTCCACTGCATCTCGACGGCGCCGATCATCGCGGACGACGCCGCGATCATCGAGATGTCCTCGTCCCACCTCGAACTGCGGTTTGACGAGCAGCAGCGCGCTGCCGCCGTCGGTCAGCACCGAGAACAGCTGCTGCAGCAACAGCCGGATCGATATGAATGAGACATCGGCCACCACGAGATCAACGGGCTCGTCCTCGATATCGGCTATCGCCAACTGGCGAAGGTTGAGGCCCTCACGCACGACCACGCGGGGATCGCAGCGAAGCTGGGCAACGAGTTGATCGTGGCCGACATCGACGGCGTAGACCCGCCGCGCGCCGGCCTCCAACAGCACTTGAGTGAAGCCTCCGGTGCTCGCCCCGGCATCCAGAACTCGGTTCGGCACCACAATCCCGGAGGCCACCAGCGCAGCGCGCAGCTTGTGCGCTGCCCGCGAGACATAGGGATCGGGGTCGGTCACCGCAATGGCATCGGCGGCCTCCACCAGCACGGCGGCCTTCGTCGCCGGTTGGGAGTTGAGAAGCACCTTGCCAGTGTCGATCAGTTCGCGAGCCTGCTGGCGGGACCGTGCCAGCCCCCGGACGACGAGTTCGCGGTCGAGTCGTGAACTCACTGCTCCGGCGGGTTGCGCAGCACCTGCTGCAGGAGATTGACCGCGGCGGCGAACTGCGAGGGATGCTCGGCCACGTCGCCGGACAGATCAATAGCGGCCAGCGCGTTGTCGATGACCGCTACGCCGGTCGCCGGCGGCGGCAGCCGTTCGGTGTCGGTCGGTGAAGCGTCGAAGTCGGGCGTCGGCTCGGTCACGGCGATCATCCTACGCGGGGTCGACGGCCGAGAGCCGCTCGGCACCGGCGAGGATCAGCTCCAGGCCACGTTCGAACGATTCCTCCCATTGTGGATCGGGCTCGATCGCTCCCACTTGGCTGGCTTGACGGTGCAGCTGAGTGGCCTGGGTATGACCCAGCAGGTAGGTCAACAAGGTGCGTGCAACATCGGTCGAGGTGGCCTGGGTCAGGGCATTCTCCAGCTCCGAGACACCGAGTCGGAAGGCAGCGGCCGTTGCCACGACTTCGGCACCGTCGCGTACGGCCAACAAGGCGTTTCGCAGCCGATGGCAGCTCGCCACCACATCGGCGTCGATGTCCACCCCGGCCACGATGCGCGAAGCCATCAGCCCCAACAATTCCTGCTTGTTGGCGACGTGGTGGTAGAGCGCGCTGGGCTGCACAGACAGTTCGGTGGCGAGCCGTCGCATCGAGAAGAACTCCAGTCCCCACACGTCCAACAACCTGATGGCGGCGGTGACCACGTCATCCAGACTGTTGCCCATGACCGCAGTCTATGAGATAACCTGAACACTATTCACCTGAACACCTTTCAGTTATTGAGGATTGATCGTGTCCGAACCCACCGCAGCCACGGCCGACAACGCTGACGCCGAGTCTCGCGAGCACTCCCGTCGACGGCTCAACACCACCGATCTCGCGCTCGTGGCGGCCTTCGCCGCCCTCATTGGCGCCTTGGCCTTCATCGGCGCGATCCCGGTCGGCGGTGCCGGCGTCCCGATCACCCTGCAGACCCTCGGTGTGGCTCTCGCCGGTGCGATCCTGGGCCCACTGCGAGGTTTCCTGGCGGTACTGCTGTATCTGGGCCTGGGCGCCATCGGTTTGCCGGTCTTCGCCGAGCATTCCGCCGGCCTAGGCGCCTTCACCGGAGTCAGTGCCGGCTACCTATTGGCCTTCCCGCTGTCAGCGGCGCTGATCGGCTACCTGGTCAAATACGTCTTGCGCGATCGACGAACTTCGGCACTGTGGGTCTTCTTGGCCATCGCCGCTGGCAGCGTCCTGGTCGTCCACCCGCTGGGCATCACCTGGATGAAGTTCCACCAGGACGTGCCGTGGACTGTTGCGGCATCGTGGGATCTGCCGTTCTGGCTCGGCGATCTGGTGAAGACCGCTATCGCGGCAATCATCGCCGCCGAGGTCCACCGCGCTTTCCCGGCGCTGCTGAAACGAGCCTGAACTGCCTGTCATCGAGTTCCGCGACGCCGCGGTCACCGTGCCGGATGATGGCCCCGTCATTCTGGAACCCACCACGCTGCGCTTGACCGAATTGCGCATCGGCATCATCGGAGCCAACGGATCGGGCAAATCCACCTTGGCTCGACTGCTGAACAACCTGGTCTCCCCGACCAGCGGACAGGTCCTCGTCGACGGGATCGACGCCAAGCGAAGGTCTGCCGAAGTTCGACGCAAGGTGGGTTTCTGTTTCAGTGATCCGGCTGCGCAGCTGGTGATGCCGACCTGCGTCGAAGACATCGAGCTGTCGCTGCGCCGCAGTCATTCCGATCCGGCCGAACGACACCAGGCCGCGCTCGCAGTGCTCGCCGAGTTCGGGCTGGCCGATCGCGCCGATACCAGCGTCCATGCACTCTCCGGCGGCCAGCGCCAACTACTCGCCTTGGCCGGCGTGCTCGCGGTGGGTCCAGATGTGGTGGTTGCCGACGAACCGACCACGCTGCTGGACCTGGCGAACACGCGACGGATCGCCGAGGTGTTGTTCGCGCTGCGCCAGCAACTGGTGCTCATCACCCACGACTTGGAGCTGGTTAGGCGCTGCGAGCGAGTGCTGGTCATCGATCAGGCGAAAGTGGCATTCGATGGCCTGCCCGACGATGCCGTCGAGCACTACCGGGCGCTCGTGGCCGAGGTGGCATCGTGAGTCAGCCGGTCATCATCGGGTTGTATCAGCCGGGCAGCACAGTGCTGCACCGGCTGCCGGTGGGAGCCAAATTGGCTGGATTGGCTGTGCTGAGTCTTTCGATCGTGATGGTTCGCACCTGGCCGGCGGCGGTGGCCTTCTTCGTCGCGGCCTTGGTCCTGGCCGCCGTAGCCCGGCTTCGCTGGCACACAGTGCTGCGTCAGACTCGAGTGATCCTGCTGATGGCGCTGATGATCGCAGCCTTCCAATGGTGGTTCTTCGGCCCGGCGCGCGCTATCGAGTCGATGCTCGACCTCATCACACTCACGATTCTGGCGTTGGTGGTGACGGCAACCACTGCGATCAACGCGATGATCGACGCGATCGTGCGATGGTGCCAACCACTGCCCTGGGTGGATGCGGATCGAATTGCGCTGCTGCTGGCGTTGGCCATCCGAGCGATCCCGGCATCTTTGGAACTGGCCAACCAGACGCGCGATGCAGCCTTGGCCCGGGGTCTGGGTAGGCACCCGCGGGCATTCCTGTCGCCGTTCGTGGTCCGGATCGTAGCCAACGCCCAGGCCACCGGCGACGCGCTGGCCGCGCGCGGCCTGGACAACTAGCCGCAGTTGCCCGGCGATTCAGCCGATCAGATCCAATCGCTCCAGCACCGCGGCGACAGCAAGCTCAGGATTTTGCCATGCCAACTGGGCCAGTGCCCACAGCGCGTCGAGTTGTTCCTCGACCCCGTCGGGTTGGGTAACAAGACTGGCGCCCTCGGCGGTTACGCGCACCTTTTGGGCACCACACACAGCCTGTCCCGGGCTCAGCGTGGCGATCCGTGGCGCCCGAAGCAATGCGGTTACATCAGCTCCGATGTAACTTGGATGCGCATGCGCTGTTGCTGTCACAAGGTCTTTCTTTCCGTGTGCGCCGCTGAAGACCAAGAGCGAATCAATGCCGGCGTTGACCGCACCCTCGATATCGGTATCGAGGCGATCCCCAACGAAAATGGGACGCTGCGCGCGAGTTCGCGTGATCGCTTCAGCGAGCATCGGACGGTATGGCTTGCCGAAGATCGTCGGCTGTCGCCGCAACACGGTGGCCAGCACCGCGATTGCCGCCCCGGCGCCGGGAACCAGCCCCCGGTCGGTTGGTCGGGTGGCATCAGAATTCGTGGCATACCAGGCCGCACCGCCCTGAACGGCCAAGGCGGCCTCTTCGAACATCGACCAGTTCAGCGTCGGAAAGTAGCCTTGGATCACGACGTCCGGCTGGGCCTGGGCCGAATCCACGATCTCGAAGCCGGCATCGCTCAGTAACGACGCCAGGGAATCACTGCCACAAACCAACACCTTGGCACCGGCGGGGAGTTCCTTGGCCAGCGCCGAAGCCGCCACTTGGGCAC
>DMIX01000153.1 GCA_003451975.1 Propionibacteriaceae bacterium | reverse complement strand
CAGCCGGGGTGTGGGTGTGCTCGCTCGTCAACCAGCCGACGTCTCGACCCCCCCAACCCCACCAGTCCACCGTTCACTACCCCCGCGCCTGGCGTCCCGCCGGACGCAACACGATCTCCGGCATCGTGGCATCCCGCGGCAGATCGATCGCCTGGACAATCGCCGCCGCAACCGTGGCCGGGTCGAGATAGGACTCCACGTCGTAGTCACCACCTTCTTGGTGGCGCACCGCCTGCTGCATCGGTGTTGCCGTCCGTCCGGGAAACACCGATGTAACCCGAACTCCATTGCGGCCCTCCTCGCCGCGTAGCGAGTCAGCCAGCGCCCGCAACCCGGCTTTGGATGCCGCGTACGATCCCCAGTTCGGGTGTGCGGTAATACCTGCCCCGGAGTTGACGAAGATCACCGACCCTCGTGCCGCCCGCAACCCGGGCAAGGCCCATCGAGTCAACACCGCCGGCGCAACGAGATTCACCTGCAGCGTCTCCTGAAACTCCTGCGCTGACATCGAGACCACCGGATTGAGCTGCACGATCCCGGCAGCGTGCACCACCGAGTCGATTCGATCGGGGAAGTCGCCAGCAGCGATGAGTTGAGAATCCATATCGTCGCCGCCCAGATCGACCAGGATCACCCGGGCTCCGGGGTAGTGGGCGCTGAGTTCCTCGCCTCGCTCAGCGTTACGCGCCACCAGCAGCAGATTCTCCCCGCGCTGCAACAGTGTGCGTGCGACGACCGCGCCAATACCGGAGCCTGCACCAGTGATCACATGTGTTCCCATGCCCGAAGGTTATGTCGGCCCGGGGACGGTCACAACGCAGCCCACGACCTGTCCGAGCCGCACGATCGTCCGCCAACCATTCCGCAGCCGGTGATCGCCGTCGTCCGTAGTGCGTCCGGGAATTCGACTGTGGTCCCCTGTCTGGGGTGGACTTCAGGCCGACGCCCCGTGCGCTGACCGCTTGCCTACTGCGAACCACAGGAATGGGCCAATCACCGGAAAAAGCAGTGCAATCAGAACCCAGATGGCCTTCTCGAGTCCTGAAGCGGTCCGATGTGCGCCGATGCTTGCGAGCGCCGCAATTAATAGCCCGACGAAGATCGCAATTATGATCAGGTATTCCCAACCACCCAAGCTTGGCATAGAAGCCCTTTCGCAGGAATCGATCGGAAGCATCGTTAGGTTATCAGCGTCGAGTGGAGCATTCGGCGACGAGCTTCGGGCCAATTCTGCACCTGCCAGTGATCGGCTCTAGGATGAATGCCGTCTGTCCGCCCGGCGGAACGCCGCCGGCGCAGCTAGGAGGTCAGTGTGGCCGGGACCAAGCCTGAGGCGTCCACACCAACCAGGCGGCCGAAGAAACGGTGGATCGTCGTCGGTGTCGTGGTCGTCTTCGCAGCTGCCGTGTGGTTGAACAACACCAGCGCCTTCACCGATAGTTCTGGGGCGTACAAGTTGCTCGCTCACCGAGGCTTGGCACAGACCTTCGACATCTCCGCAGTGACCGCCACCACGAACACCGCCCGCGTGATCGATCCACCGCAGCACCCCTATCTTGAGAACACGATGGCCTCGATCGCGGTCTCGTTCGACACCTACAAAGCCGATGTCGTCGAACTCGACGTCCAGCGCACGAAGGACGGCAAACTCGCGCTTTTCCACGACGCCGATCTGGCCGAACGCACCGACGGTACCGGCCCAGTCAGCGACCACACCATGGCCGAGCTGCGAAAGGTCGATGTCGGCTACGGGTACACCGCCGACGATGGTAAAACCTATCCCTTTCGGGGCAAGGGTGTCGGGCTGATGCCGGAGTTCGGAGAGGTGCTGGCCGCCTTTCCCGGACGCGACCTGCTGATTCACATGCAGCACGGGGATCTGGAAACCGCCAAGATCTTGTGGACCTACCTCAAGGACCTTCCGCCCGAGTGGCGCGACCGTATGAGCTACTACGGTAACGAGATCGGTCTGAAATACCTGCGGGATCAGGAGCCGAACGCTCGAATCCTCACCGCCGCCATGATCAAAAGCGCACTACTGCAATATGAACTCCTCGGCTGGACGGGTTACGTCCCCGCCGAACTGCACAATATGGAGCTCCACATTCCGATCGACTACGCGCGCTATCTGTGGGGTTGGCCGGAAAAGTTCGTTCAGCGCATGGATGCAGTGAACACCCGGGTCGTCCTCGTCGAGGGCGATGGCGACTGGTCGGAAGGCTTCGACACTCCCCAGTCGCTATCGAAAGTCCCGGAGGGTTTCACCGGCTACGTGTGGACCAACCGGATTGATCTCGTCGCTGACCGATAGCCAAGCCACCTGAAAGCAGGTCCAGCGCCTCGCGCTCTGGCGAGCTGGGCCGGCCATCCCCGTTGCCGACAGCGGACAAGACAATTAGTGGATCGGCAGCAATCTGCCAGTGGGGCGGGTGGGGCTCGAACCCACGACCCAAGGATTATGAGTCCTCTGCTCTGACCGGCTGAGCTACCGCCCCCGATGCCGTCTGCGCCAAGTTATCCTCCGGTGCACCGTGCGGGCAAAACGCTGCGCCCGGCGATGACGCGGCTTTCTGCTCCGCATCCCGGTGGGAATCCGCGGCTCTCGATACTGTGATGGCGTGACCGAGACCCCCGAGGGCACCGATGCCCGCCCTGATGTCCCTGAACGTGCCGGTCTGGTGCTGAGCGCCCTGATCTTGGGCGCGTTGGTCTGCAACATCAACCTGGCGGCCGCGAATGTTGCGCTGCCCGATATCGGCGATGCTTTCGGTGCCTCGCAGACCGCGCTGAACATCGTCGCGGTGGGCTGTTCACTCGGCTTGGCCATGTCCGTGCTGTACTTCGGCGCTATCGCGGACCGTTATGGACGCAAGCAACTGCTGATGGTCGGACTGGCGCTGACTATCGTGGCGAGCCTGCTGTCGGCATTCTCCGGCTCCATCGAGATGCTGATGGCATCACGGCTGTTCACCGGCATTGCGGCGGGCATGGCCTTTCCCACTACCTTGTCCTTGATCACTGCCCTGTGGCACGCCGGGACGGGACGTACCCGCGCCATTGCGATGTGGTCCGGCGTCAGCGCCATGGCCTCAGTGGCCGGATCGATCGTGGCCGGGCTGCTGCTCACCATCTGGTGGTGGGGGTCGGCATTTCTCATCGCGGTGCCCATTGCGGCGATCGCTCTGGTGTTGGTAATGATCTTCGTCCCGGCCCACATTCAAGAATCCAGCGAACCGGTCGACCACTTTGGGGGAGTGCTCTCCACGCTCGCTGTGGCCAGCTTGGTGCTGGGCATCAGCATGGTCTTCGCTCCCGGTCAGGTGCAGGTCGGCGTGACCTTGCTGATCGTCGGCGCGCTGCTGATCGGGGCGTTCGGCTGGCGACAACTCCGCGCGAACAATCCGCTGTATGACCTGCACATCGCGCGCCGTCGAATGTTCTGGGTGCCCGCTACCGGTGGCACCATCGTGTTCGGCTCGCTGATGGGCGCCCTGTTCGTCGGTCAGCAGTACATGCAGAACATCCTGCATTACACCACTTTGGAGGCCGGGCTGGCGATCATCCCCTCGGCCGTCGGCCTTCTCGTCTGCGCGCCATTGTCGGCGCGAATGCTGGAAGCCCGAGGTTCGCGTTTCACCATGCTGGTGGGCTACGGCTTCGTCTTCGTGGGTTTCCTCACCACCTTGATGTGGAACCCGAACACCACCTATCCGCTGGTCGGCTTCGGTTTCCTGGCCATCGGAACCGGAGCGGCCTTCGCCATGACCCCGGCATCGCGCGCCCTCACCGAGAGCACCCCGGTGCGACGAGTCGGCATGGCCTCGGCGACCTCCGACCTGCAGCGAGACCTGGGCGGATCGATCATGCAGGCCATCCTGGGTGCAATCTTGGCCGGGGGATTCGCGGTGTCCTTCCGACGCCAGATCGCCGCTGCCGGCGACACGGCCACCATCAGCGATACCGTCACCCAGGCGCTGCTGGCCTCCTATGCCTCCGCGCTGCATGTGGCCGACCAGTACCCGCAATACCGAGACCAGATCATTGCCGCTGCCACCCACAGCATGGTGACCGGCGCCTGGGCCGCCTACCTGGTGGGCGCGATCGCCATCGTGATCGGAACCATCGTGGTTGCGGTCTTCCTGCCCAGCCACGAGAAGGAGAAGGAACTCGTCGCCTCCTACGAGAAGGCTGATGCCGCCGACGGCTGATACGCCAACACCGTGATCAGGCCTGCTCTGCGATCGGAACACTGCTCGACCACGGGGCAATCCGCTGTCTCTTACCCGGGGTGTTCCTATTCCCCGTTAGGTTGGAAGCAACCGATCAATCACCAGGTGGCAACGATGCCGCCGCACGGTAAAAGGGAGCCCCACCCATGTACTACAGCAGTGGCAATTTCGAGGCATTCGCACGGCCACGCAAGCCCGAAGGCATCGACAACAAGTCCGCCTACTTCGTTGGCTCCGGTTTGGCGGCACTGGCCTCGGCCGCCTTCCTGATTCGGGACGCCCAACTGCCCGGTGAGCGCATCACCATCTTCGAAGAGCTCGGGCTGCCCGGCGGCAGTATGGACGGCATCCTCGACAGGCACAAAGGCTTCATCGTTCGCGGCGGCCGCGAGATGGAAGAGCATTTCGAAACCTTGTGGGATCTCTTCCGATCCATCCCATCCTTGGATACCCCTGGTGCCACGGTGCTCGAGGAGATGTACTGGCTGCACAAGGCCGATCCCAGTTCGTCGAACTGCCGCGCGGTCGAAAACCGAGGCGTGCCCATCCCGCAGATGCACGAGCTGACGCTCAGTCCCCAGGCCGTGCAGGAAATGCTGAACCTGGCTCTCACCAAGGAATCCGATCTGCAGGACAAGCGGATCGACGAGTTCTTCGGCGAGGAGTTCTTCGCCTCGAACTTCTGGCTGTATTGGGCCACCATGTTCGCCTTTGAGCCCTGGGCCAGCGCCATGGAGATGCGCCGCTACCTGCTGCGTTTCGTCCATCACATCGCGACCCTCACCGATCTCAGCAGCCTGAAGTTCACTCGCTACAACCAGTACGAATCGCTCATCCTGCCGCTGACTGCCTACCTCAAAGACCACGGGGTTCGGTTCGAATACGACACCGAAGTCACCGGCATTCAGGTGGACACCGCCAACGGCACCAAGCTGGCGCGAAGCCTCACCATGACCACCCAGGGCCAGCAGCGCACCATCGAACTCAGCGAAAACGACTGGGTCTTCGTCACCAACGGTTCCATCACCGAAAGCACGACCTTCGGCGATGACGACCATCCCGCTCCCATCGTGACCGACGCCGGCGGCGCTTGGAGTCTGTGGAAGCAACTCGCCGCTCAGGACCCAGCCTTCGGACGGCCCGAGAAGTTCTACGAGAACATTCCCCAAGCCAATTGGGTCATTTCGGCGACCATAACTCTCACCGACGACCGGATCGCCCCCTACATCGCCGAACTCACCGGACGCGATCCGCGCAGCGGCACAATCATCACCGGCGGTCCCTGCAACTTCCGCGATTCCTCCTGGCTGTACGGGTTCACCATGAGCCGCCAGCCGCACTTCGCCGCCCAAGACGCCAACAAGGAACTCGTCTTGTGGGTCTACGGCCTGTTCTCAGATCGCGTCGGCGACTACGTGAAGAAGACCATCAAGGAGTGCACCGGCGTCGAGCTGTGCGAGGAGTTCCTCTACCACCTGGGCGTACCGACCGACCAGATCGCCGACTTGGCTCGCAGCTCCGCCCACACGATTCCGTGCCACATGCCCTACATCACCTCCTACTTCATGCCGCGAGCACTCGGTGATCGCCCCGAAGTTGTGCCTGCGGGCTCGAAGAACCTGGCTTTCATCGGCAACTTCGCCGAAACCGAACGCGACACCGTCTTCACCACCGAATACTCGGTGCGCACCGCAATGGAAGCGGTCTACACCCTGGCCGGAGTCGATCGGGGCGTACCGGAAGTCTTCGCCTCATCGTTTGACATGCGCACCCTGCTCAACGCGGTCTACTACCTCAACGGCCAGACCAAGCTCGACGAAGTGAAGCTGCCTTTGCTGGCGCGCTTCATCGAGGGAATCGCGCTGCGAAAGATCGAAGGAACCTACCTGGAGGAGCTGCTGGCCCAGGCCAAGCTGGTGTGAGGAAATGCGCACCACCGCGGTGCGAGACTGACGACACCTCCGAGGCTGGGCGCGTCGATGCGCTGATCGGCAAACCGCTGGCAGCCTCCGAGAGTCAGACTGTGCTCAGCGCAGCAGCCCGCAGTCGCTGTAGGAGGCACATGCCACGCCGCGAGCAGTCAACGCCTCGCGCACTTCGAGGGCGGTGACGAGCTGCAGATCACGGGCACGCACCACGTTGTAGCTGCTGATGTCCAGAAGGTCGGCGTCCACATAGCCGGGGTGGGTTATCAACACACTGATCTCATGATCGGCCAACTCCTCGATTCCGGCCAGGAACATCGACACCGGGTCACAGGCAGCCTGCTCGGCAGCGCCGAACGGCACCGTGTACCACGGGTTGGGCAATGCATTCACCCGTCGGTCGCGCAGCAGATCGTCCATGACCGGGACGCTGTACTGAGCGGCCACCTCGTGCAGTACCTGATCCAGCATGGGGCTGATGATCGAGTGGTGATGAACATAGGCCGGCGGACGCCCGAACAACTCCACGAACCGGTCCAGCTGGGCGCGGGCTTCAACCAGAGTCTCGTCGTGATCGAAGGGATCCACCTCGAACTGCGAGTACATCCCGTCCCGTGCGATCACCGGGAACTCAGCCGTGATCTGGTGGGAGGTACGGAGGTTGCCTTGCGCGTTCACCAGGGTTGGTACCTCGCTGGCAGGCAGGATCGGTGTGCCGGTCACCATGTTCAGATCCAGTCCGACGTCGACCTGGTCGAGGTCGCGGATCCGGCTCGCGGCCAGTGCCGCTGAAGGGCGGTTGGTGAAGATACCGGTCGCCCGGACAATCCCCTCCTCGACCGCGCGAAGAATGCCTTCGGTGACGCCCTCAGAGATGGCGTAGTCGTCGGCTTGAACAATGAGCGTGGGCATGGTGCGGATTCCTCACTGGCCGGGGATCACTCGACGGCGCTATTGGGGGTGTCGTCTTGGAGCCGACGAAGGTGGAGCATCAGATACATCTCCTCCTCCTCGGTGACCGGAGCATTGAACTTGGTCGCCAGGTAGTGCCCGATGTGGCGGGCGCAGCGGTAGGTGTCGGGGTACTGGCGCTTCAGGGTCTGGAAGATCTCGTCGAAGGAACCAGAGAACGCCTTGTCGTGGGTCAGTCGCTGGATCACGAACTTCACGTGGGTGAGGAAACGAGTGGTACTCGGCCCGGCAGGCACGACCTCGATCCCCAGGTCGGTTTCCACCATGTCGACCACATCGTGCAGTGCCCGGCCCAGGCTCATCGCCTCATCGGGGTTTCCGGCCAGATTGGCGCTGGCCAGATGCAAGGTGATGAAGCCGGCCTCGTCCAACGGCAGCCGGGTGCCCAGCAGAGTGTGGACCTCCTCCAACACCTCCAGGGCAATGATGAACTCGGCCGGGTAGGTCATCTTGGTTTCCCACAGCATCGAGTTGTAGATCGGCTGACCGGCGCGCACCCGGGACAGCGCCTGCGCCAAGTGATCGGCCAGCGCCACCTCCATCGTGGGCGGCAAGGTTATGCCATGTTCGGCCTTCAGCCTGGTCGAGACCTGGGTGGTCGCGCTGACGACCTCGTAAGGCAACTCCAGCAGAATCCGGAAGGCGCCGTTCTTGTTCAAACCGGTCATCCGGAACGTTCGTTCGACGCGCTCAGCTGCTACCTGGTCGCCTCGCTTGGTCAGGTAGCCAACCCCGGCTCCGGTGACGATGACCTCTTCGTTGGTGTCATCAACGGCGAGCACGATGTTGTTGTTGAAGATCCGCTTGATGACCAGCACTGCTCCTCCTTCCTGGGTTGCCACCCGTGGCGGCGGGTGGCAACCCCTGTGTGGATGGGCTGACGCCCGCTCAGGCCCCGATGGGCACGACCGTGAACAGTGGCGTGTTCTCGTTGACCTTCCCCGTGGCCGGCGTCGCCACCTGCTGGGTCTTGGCCAAGTTGGTCACCACGACCGGGCTGATCAACGAGCATCCCGCCGCCGTGATGGCTGAGGCATCGAATTCGATCAGCGGATCGCCGCGATGGACGCGCTGTCCTTGGCTCACCAGCATCGCGAACGGTGCCCCCTTGAGTTGAACGGTCTCAATGCCGACGTGAATCAGCAGTTCAACTCCAGTATCGGTGCGCAACCCCACGGCGTGGCCGGTGTCCGGGGCGGCCACGATCTCGCCGTCGACGGGAGCCACCACTCGAGTCGACGTCGGCTCGATGGATACGCCATCGCCGATGAGGCCACCGGCGAAGACCGGATCGTTGGTCTCGGCCAGGGGACGAATCACCCCGGCCATCGGCGAATAGATCGTCACAGGCTGGGTGGGGGCAGTAGCGTCCGACACGCCCTGGAATCCTCCCGAGGCCGGACGTCCCGCGTCGGACTCGTCAGTGACTGTGTCATCAGCGCCGGGCTTCTCGTAGCCCCAGATCTGAATCAACACGATGGCGACGATCACCGCCGTGGCCATGGCCAGAGCGGCGCCCACGGTGGGCTGCATCAACGGCAACGCCAGGATGGGAGCGGGGCTGAACCCGATCATCGTGGTGTGGAACAGCCCCAGAACCACGCCGGAGGCCGCAGCCGAGATCACTTCGATCGCCAAGACCCGGCGGTAGCGCAAGACGAGGCCGTACAACGTGGGCTCCGTGATGCCGCCGATGAGCACCGACAGGCTGGCCGCCGTTGAAGTGGCCCGCAACGAGTGGTTCTTGTCGCGGACGGTCTTGATCAGCATGCCCAGCGCGATGCCCATCATGGCGTATTGGTAGCCGGCGCCGGCACCGAAGATGACCGATCCGCCGCTGGCCAGTTCGGCCAAACCGACCGAGATCACTGCCCAGTGGATACCGAAGGCGACCAGCACGATCCAAGCGGCCGGAACCACCACATAGAACACGAAGGGGGCGTTCGTGGCCAGCCAACTGATACCGGTACCCATGCCGTTGCCGATCACGGCGCCGATGGGTCCGAATACCAGCGCTGTCAACGGCACCAACAGCAGGATTTCGACCGTCGGGTTGAGGACCTGCTGCAGCGCCTGCGGCATCCAGCGCTTCAGTACCCGATCCAACCCCGCTAATGCCAAGGCGATGAGAAGAGCTGGGAACATGGTGCTGGAATAGGTGTAGAGGAACAGCGGCAGGCCGAATGCCTGCGTGACGTCCCCGGCCGCACCGATGCCGGTGAAGCTCGGATGCAGCAGCGCCGCCGCGATGGTCGCGCCCACGAACGGGTTGGCGCCCAGACGCTTGGAGGCGGTGAACGCCACGAAGATGGGCAGGAAGAAGAAGATCGCATTTCCCGCCGCCGACAAGACCAAATACGTGGGGTCCGTGGCTTGGATGACCCCGAACTGGTTCAGCAGCAAAGCCGCCACCTGAACCAATGCCGCCCCGGAGATCGCCGGGATCAGCGGCTGGAAGGTGGCACCGAGGAACTCGAAGACGGCGTCCAGCGGACGGGTCTTGGCGGCGTTCTGGGCCGGCGCCGAATCGGCGAGGTCCGCCCAACCGGGCAGGGCCGTCACCGCCTCGCGGACGTCATCGACCTGGGTGCCGATGACTACTTGGATCTGGCCGCCGGCCTTGATCGCCTGGAGTACGCCGGGTGTGTTGTTCAGCGTGGTCAGGTCGACCTTGTCCTCATCCTTGACTATGAAGCGAAGTCGGGTGGTGCACGAACCCACCCAGGTCACATTCTTGGGACCTCCCACCAGGGAAGCGACTTCCTTCGCGAGCGTCGTTGTCTCGCTACTCATTTCCTCTCACTCCTTTGAACGAAGCTGAGAGGTCTCGCCTGCGCCGAACAAAAAGACCCCCGACCATCGCGTTCCGATGGTGGAGGTCTCGCCTGCACGCGCAGTAACAATCCTCATC
>DMIX01000434.1 GCA_003451975.1 Propionibacteriaceae bacterium | reverse complement strand
CTTCCCCGCCGTGAAACTGGCCAGCAGTGCTCGCGTCACCAAAGTCACCCTGCGCGTGAAGCTGCGCTTGGCCTCGCACGCCGGTCAAGGCAAACTCCAGGTGCGCGCGGTGCGCAAGGGCTGGTCGGCGAACTCCCTCAGCTACGCCAGCCGTCCGTCAGTGAGCACACGATTGGCAAAGACGTCGATCAACAAGAAGCGCGGCACACTGACCGTCACCTTGAAGACCTCCGCCACCGCGAGCCGTCTGGCCAGCGGCCTCTCCCTGCGGTTGAGCCGCTCAAGCTCGAAATACACCGTCAAGTTGGCCAAGAAGGCCACCCTCAAGGTCTACACCTCCTCGTCCGCGACGGCCGGCACGAAGCTGTCCATCACCAACAAGCCGGTGTCCGCCCACTACTTCCCGCCGTACCCAGTGTCCTTGGACAATGCCAGCCCCAGCCGCGACTACTACGCAACCCAGTACCTGCGCCCGACCGGTGAGGGCAGCAAGTTCGCCTGGTGCGGCGGGCTGCTCCGCGACCGTCCGCTGGGACGCTCCTCGATTTCCGGCGACTACCAGCTCGCCGACATGCGCACCGAGGTGCGCGAGGCGAAAGCTGCCGGCTTGGACGGCTTCGCCGTCGACATCCTCACCACCAATACCAGCGATCGGAACTGGTACCTGATCGAAAAGCTGTTGCAGGCTGCGGCCGCCGAGGGGAACTTCTCGATCATGCTGCAGCCCGACATGTGGGCGATGGGCAGTATCTCCAGTGGCACCTTCGCCAGTGCCATGGCCCGGCTCGCCAAGTACTCCGCTACCTACCGGGTGGGCGGACGAGTGATCGTGTCGCCGTTCAACGCCGAAGCCAAGAGCCCCGACTGGTACCGCACCGCTTTGAGCAAGATGAAGTCGAGCTACGGCGTCTCGGCGACGTTGTTGCCGGTGTTCCTCGACGCCTCGAAGATGTCGTCCTACGCCAGCGTCAGCGGCGGCTTTGGGAACTGGGGAATCCGCAACACCGCCGCAGCTGCCAGTTGGACCAACTGGGCTGCCAAGGCCCATGCGCTCGGCAAACTGTGGATGGAGCCGGTCTCGGTACAGGATGTCCGCCCCAACCAGCAGATCTACGACGAGGCCAGTAACACCGCCACCTTGGCGGCGACGTGGAACCGAGCCATCAGTCAGAAGGCCGATCTGGTGCTGCTGCCCACCTGGAACGACTACTCGGAGTCGACCAGCTTCGCGCCGTCCAGTGATCACGGTTGGGCATTCCTCGACCTGAACCAGTACTACCTGACCAAGTTCAAGACCGGCTCCTACCGGGTGAATGTCGAGGAGGTCATCATTTCCCACCGGATCCAGAAGACCTCCACCCCGGTCAGCTATTCCAGCACCATGCGGCTGCGCGGCGGTTCCACCTCACCGAGCAACAAGGTCGAAGTCGTCACTTTGCTAACCAGCGCTGCCAGTGTGACTGTCACCATCGGTGGCACCACCTACAGCTACCAGGCGCCGGCGGGTAAGCACTCCCAGCTGTACAGCCTCGCCGAAGGCACCTTCACCGCCACGGTGAAACGTTCCGGATCGACGGTCGCTACCGTCACCACCAAAGACGCGGTCAGTTTCGCGACAACAGCGCAGCAGGACTTGTCCTACCACGCCGTCACGAGTCGAGACCGCTAGCCGGGGGATCAGGGGGATAGCGCGCCCGGGCTTCGACGAGAGTCGTTGCCCGGGCCTGCTGCTTGTTCGGGCCGAATCAGTCCAGGATCACATCGGCTTCAGCGGCAGCGCGCGGCGCCGGCGGTGGCCCGGATCGTAGACACCGTCGAGTGACCGCGAGCTTGATCGACAAACGCACCGTCATTCCGATCAGCATTCCCAGCAGCGCACCGGGAACGCCGAAGAACCACACGCCCACTGCCACCAACGGCATCCCGATCAGAGTGCCGATGGTGGTCGAGCGCGCCAGCGCCCGCAACTCTCGGTAGGTTCCCAGCACAGCATGGCCGAGCACCGACACGAAGAAGGTGACGGCGAGCAGCACGGCCAACAGCGCGATCTCGATCGCCGTGGGAGTCAGAGCGCCGGCACCCAGGAAATGCAGAATCCACGGACCCACCAGCACGGTGCCGACACCGATCGTGGCGCACATCCCGAGGGTCCACCACATCATGGTGCGGACCCGCTGGGCCGGCTCCTCACCGCGCGGCACCCACCCCTGCAACACCGAAACGATCGGTAGCAAGGCCACCAATACCTGCCGGTAGAGCTTGTCGATCAAGGCGAACATCGGCTGCGCCAGCGGTGCCACCGCAGTCACGATCACCAGGGGCAAGACGGTGTAAAGCTGACTACCGAGGCTGGAGGCGACCCCACCCCCATAGCGCTTCAACAGCGGGAGCGTGCCAGGTAACTGCGCCGCCATTCCGGGCCGATACCGAAGGTAGCGAAGGATCCACAGCAACGACGCCAGGAAAGCCGCCAGCAAGCCCACTCCCTGCCAGATCAGGCCGTACAAGGCATCGGCACCACGTTCCATCTCGACGATCCCGACAACGGTGAACGCCACCCGGGGCACCGTCTCGAGGACCATGAGCGCGTAGGGGCGCGCCAAGCCCACGAAGAACCAGGTCGCAGTCAGGCCGGTCAGTGCCGCGACGACCGCACCCACCGCCGCCAGATCTGGACGCAGCGGCGACAGCAACAGCGAGGGCACCACCACGACCACCAGCGTGGGAACCAGCAGGATCAGTCTCACTTTGATCGAGGCCAGAAACTCCACGGTGCGACTCGCCTGATCTCCTTGGGCGATCTCAGCGGGACCGAAGATCCCCCACCCGTAGGCGATCAACATCGCGCCGAAGGCACCGAGATTCTGACCCAGTGCAATAGCACCCCAGGCGTTTTCGCCGCTGGAACGGATCATCGCTGGGATCGCCACCAGGGCAGCGATCGCCAACAACGCCATCGACAGCCCGAACCCGACCAGCTTGTTCAGGCCGGACAGTGCTCGCATCCCGGCGTCCTCTCCTAGTCACGGCCTATCTGGCGGCGGGCCGGTCCCGGCGCCGATTCTGCCACACCACCCTTTGAGCCCCGGCTGCGCGTAGCTACCCGTACAATCGCGACATGAAGGCACGGTTCGATCTTTCTGGCTTCACCGGCGCCGGCTACGACCGAGGTGGCTCGGCGGCGAAGCAAGTGCTGTGGCTGCTCTGCTCGGGGATCTTCCTTTCCCATTGGTGGTGTCCGCCCCAGACTCGGGCTCGCGTGCTGCGCGCCTTCGGCGCCGACCTGGCACCGGGAGTACTGATCCGGCACCGGGTGCGAATCCACTGGCCCTGGAAGCTGAGCGTCGGCGAGAACTCCTGGATCGGCGAAGGCACCTGGATCTTGAACCTGGAACCGGTGCGGATCGGGGCCAACACCTGCGTTTCCCAGGATGTGTTCCTGTGTACCGGGAGCCATGACCATCGCTCACCCACCTTCGAGTTCGACAACGCCCCCATCACGATCGGGGATGGCTCCTGGGTGGCGGCCCGGGCCACGGTGCTGCGCGGTGTGACCATCGGGAACAATGCCACCGTCGGTGCCAACGCCCTGGTGGTGGCCGACGTGGCCGACGGCGAAGTGGTCCTGGCGCCGGTCGCCAAGACGGTGAATCCCAAGGCACACGGCTAGATGCGCATCCTGTCGGTCGTCAGCCTGGTGAGTCCTGACGGTGCCTACGGCGGACCACTGCGGGTGGCGGCAAACCAAGCCCAAGCACTCATCGAGCAGGGACACCGAGTCACGCTGGCGGCCGGCGTGCGCGGCTACCCGACCATTCCCGACACCATTCAAGGGGTACCTGCACAGCTGTTCCCTGCCCGCACCGTCGTTCCGGGCACCGGGTTCGCAGGACTGGCCAGCCCCGGGCTGCAGCGATGGGTGCGCAAGGCTGCCCGCGCCTACGACGTGGCCCACATCCATATCGCCCGCGATCTGATCACCTTGCCTGCCGCGCGCGCTCTGATGCAGGCGAAGATCCCGCTGTTCGTCCAACCCCACGGGATGATCGACCCCTCCAGCAATCCACTGGCAATCCCGCTGGACGCCCAACTCACCCGCCCGGTGCTGCGCGCCGCCCAGGCGGTGTTCTATCTCACCAAGCTGGAGCGCGACCATCTTCGACAGGTGGCCGGTGACCTCAATCTGCTGCCCTTGGCCAACGGAGTCCCGTTCGCTGAGGATCGACCCGCTGAGCCTGGCTCCCCCGAGGTGCTGTTCCTGGCACGGTTAGCGCCCCGCAAGCGTCCGGTCACCTTCGTGGAAGCAGCCGAGCTCCTGGGGCGCCGCTTCCCCGAGGCGCACTTCACAGTGGTCGGGCCCGACGAAGGCGAAGGCTCAGCCGTGTCCGCAGCGATCGATCGCGCCCGCGCCGCAGGCGTGCCGGTGACCTGGGAGGGTGCGCTGGCTCCGGAAGAGACCTTGGACCGGATGCGCAAGGCATCGATCTACGTGTTGCCCAGCGTCGACGAGCCCTACGGAATGACGGTGGTCGAGGCGCTGAGCGTGGCCCGACCCGTCGTGGTCACCCACAGCTGCGGTCTGGCCGATTTCGTCACCGAGCACGACGCCGGTCGGGTCAGCGACCTCAACGTGGCCGGATTGGCCGAGGCCATCGCAGCACTGCTGCAGGATCCGACCGAAGCAGTCGCCATGGGACGGCGCGGTCAGCAGGCCGTCCGAACCGAACTGAGCATGGCGGCTATCGCGACAGAGTTGTCAGCGCGCTACTCGGCGGCGATTTCTTCCTGATCCAGATCAGGCCCACCATCATCACGACCAGAGCTCCGGTCGCCTGCAGCAAAGAGCCCCGCCACAGGATCAGGCTATAAACCGGCAGGATCGCGCCGGCCACCCCCCACCAACCGGCCTGCGAATAGGCCGGCACCATGCGGTCATCCAGCACCCGCAGGGCGAAGCCGATGATGATGAAGCCGACGACGACCGCGATCACACCGCCGTTGACCAACAGCTCCGACCACACCGGAGCGGACAGATTGGTGAAGGGATAGCCGCGGTAGTCGGCGAGCATGATGCCGGTGTCTTCGGGTTTGTCAGGCCACACCGACCGAGGCACCCAGAACAGCAGGCTGCCCAGGAACTGACGTCCCGGGACGACCAGGCCGTCGACGACATAGGAGTAGGCATTGGCGATCTGGAAGAAGGCGTCGTAGTCGGCATTGCCGATGTACTCGCTGAAAAAGCTCTGGCGGTCCTGCAACTGGGTTCCGGCGTTGCGAAACACGTTCAGGATCGGGAAGACGAACAGGAAACCGAAGATCGTTCCCAGCATCGTCAACCGGGCACGGTTCGCGGTGGCCGCGGCGCCGAGGAACATCACCAAGGCGAAAGCCACCGTCCCCGCGGTGTAGCGCGCCGAGGTGAGCGGGTTGGCCACGAGCATCAGGCCCACGAAGCCTGCCGCGATCAGCACCGGATAGCCGAAGCGTCCGGATTCGCCGGGTTGCAACGATCGCCAATGCTGAGCGAAGGCGCCCACGGCTACCAGTAGCGGATAGATCGCCATGGCGTAGATGATCGCCAGGGTAGAGGAGTCTCCCCAGATGTAGGACTGCATGATCGCCGAATTGGTTCTGCTGGAAAAGATCGCCGACAGCCCCATTTTCGAGACGTAGTACCCCACGGCTGCGATCCCCATCAGGTAGAGCAGCAACGCCCGGCCCACACTGATTCCGACCTCCGGCAGCTCGCTGACCGGACGCTTGCGAGCGCTCGCCCACCGGATGAAGGCGCCCACCTCGTAGGCGATCACACCACCCAGGGTGATCAGCGCCGTCGGAACGTCCAGGTCGGGGTTGATCGAAGCCGTGGTCCAGGGGATATCGGCGGCACGCATCGAGGCGGTAGCCGCAATTCCGATGAAAATGTAGGTGAATACCCAGAAGAAGAAATCAAACAGCCGCGGGACCCCTCGCACCCAGCGCACGGAGATCCGAATACCGCTCCAGACACCGATCACGGTGGTGATGATCCAGCCCTGGCTACGCCCAACATCGTCAACGGTGAAGATCAACGCCCCCGGGATGCCGATGGCAAGGACCGCGATAGAAATCGCCATCCCGATGACCCAGCCACCGGAGATGGCCCGCGGACGGGTCACTGGAGGCGCCATGACTCGGGTCAAGCCCAGCCTCCCTCACTGGAATCAACAGTCCCGCAAGCCTACCGCTATTCTTGGGGGTTAGGGTCCGACCACAGGGGGATATATGGGGAGCCAAGAGGTACTGCGCATGCTTCGCAGCAGATGGCTGCTCATCGTACTCGCAGGACTATTGGGGACTTCGCTAGCGCTCACCGTCGCCGCTATTCAGAAGCCCAAATACACGGCAACAGCCGACGTCTTCGTCACGGTGACCAGCGGCCAGACCACCGGCGACCTGGCTCAGGGAAGCACCTTCTCCCAGGATCAAGCTCGCAACTTCGCCGCTGTGGTACCCAAGGAAATCGTGCTCGGCCCGGTCATCACGCAGTTCAACCTCGACACTACCTTGGAAGACCTGCGCAAGAACATCGACGTCTCGGTGCCACTGAACACCTCCTTGATCACCATCGATGTCACCGACAAGGATCCTGAAATGGCGGCCGCTTTGGCTAACGCCATCGCGAATCAGCTGTCTATCGCGGTCTCAGACCTCAGCCCCAAAGTCAGCGACGTCAAGGGTGCTCCGGTGCGAGCACAGCTGATCGAAGCCGCGATCGTGCCGAACGAGCCGTCTTCGCCCAACATTCCGCTGTACGCGATGATGGGCATGTTGGGCGGGCTGGTGCTGGCCATCGGCTATCTGGTCATCGTGGAGCTCGTGGTGGCCCGGGTCGATTCCAGCGAGCAGATCGAGAGCCTCACCGGAAGCGTAGTGCTGGCCAGCCTGCCTAGAGATCGCAAGCTGGCCCGCCATCCGATCGCGGTAACCGCCTTGCCACTGTCGCTGCGGGCAGAAAGCTTCCGCCACGCCCGTACCGCGCTGAAGTACCTGCCTGGGGAGGGCAAACGCACCTTCGTGGTCACCTCTTCTGTCAGTGGTGAGGGCAAGAGCACGACGGCGGCGAACCTCGCGGCCGCCTTTGCTGCCGAAGGTTTGAGTACCTGCCTGGTGGAAGCCGATCTGCGTCGACCCCGACTCGAAGGGCTACTGGACCTCACCGGGGGCCCCGGCCTCAGCGACATCGTGGTCGGTCAGAGCAAGATCGAGGACGTCGTGCAACCGTGGGGGCCTGACAACCTCCAGGTGATCCTGGTCGGCACGGTGCCGCCGAATGCCAGCGAGCTTCTCGGCTCCACCCGTGGCCGCGAAGCGCTGCGCAGCATCGCTGATCGATTCGACGTCACGATCATCGACACCCCACCGCTGACCGCGGTGACCGACGCGGCCATCATCGGGCGGCAGTTCGGTGGCGTGGTGCTGGTCGTGGGCAACGGCAAGCTGCGCACCTCCGAGCTTCGCCAGGCTATCGGCGCACTGAGCGTCGCGGATGTGCCGATCCGCGGCACCTTGATGAACCTCGCCAAGGACGACGCCGCACGCCCGTATGCCTACACCTATGCCGACCGCAACCGACCGAGCACGCTCGCCGATCTGCTGCCGAAGGGGTGGCGTCCGGTGATCAAGGTCGCCGCCGCAGTGGTGGCCACCGCGGTGGTCGCGACCATCGCTGTGGTGATGGCGACCCGTCCGGGTGAGGCCATCGCCAGTGCGGGCACCACGCCGATGGCGGCGGCCTCAACACCGGCAGCCACCCAATCTCCGCGGGCAGTGTTCATCGGGGATTCCTTGGTACAAGGAACCACTGATGGTTCCTGGGTCACCCAGACCGCCGAGAACCTGGGTTGGGAACCGATCAACCTCGGACGTGGTGGCACCGGCTACCGAACCTCTGCAGGCAAGAACGCCTGCGGGGTGGATTACTGCCCCACTTTCGTCGAGATGGTCGACGCTGCTGTGGGACAGAATCCCGACGTCGTCGTGATCTCGGGCGGCGTCAACGACGGAACCAAGAACGTCGGCGACGCCGCCAAGACACTGTTCCGCCGCCTGCGTGCGAGCCTGCCCAATGCCAAGATCCTGGTGCTGTCCCCGTTTGCCGGCACGAATACCCTCCCCACAATCGCGGCCGAGGTGAAATCAGCAGCGGCTTTGACCGGGGCCACCTATGTCGACATCGGTTCGCCGTTCGAAGGAAAGGCAAGCCTGCTCACCTCCGATGGCATCCATCCCACAGCGGAGGGCTACCAGGTGCTGTCCGACACCATCACCAAGGCCCTGAAGAAAGCGGTGAACCAGTGACCTCGTCCCGCAGCGAGAGCCGCAGCATCCTGTTCGTGTGTACCGGCAACATCGCACGCTCCCCCTTCATGGAGTTGACGTTGGCCCAGCGCTTGGCCGATACCTCCGCCGCTGCGCTGCCGGTGCACTCGGCAGGCACCTATGCCCTGGCTCATTCGGGGGTGCATCCCGTGGTGGCCGAAGAACTCGACAATCGGGGCATCGACGCCAGTGGATTCACCACCACGCAGCTCAGTTCGCAATTGGTGCAGCAAGCCGGTCTGGTCCTCACCGCCACCCGGGACCACCGCCGACTGGTCGCCCGGCTGGCCCCGGAACGCCGCAATGTGACCTTCACGCTGCGCCAGTTCGTTCGCTTGATCCAACTCGACCCTGTCGGCGAGATCCGGGTGGCCACGAACGGTCCGCTGGAAGCTCTGGCTCAACTGGCCAATCGCAACCGCGGCCTGTCAGCTGGCAGCCAGGATGACGACGACATCGTGGATCCGGTGAATTCGCATCGCCGCCTGTTCCCGGCGACCTTCGCCGCCATCGACCCGGCCATCAGCCTGCTGGCAGAACTGATCACCGGGCTGAAGGATCTCTCCAGAAATCGCTCCTGACCCGTGCGCATCACCCTCCTCGGAATCAACTATCTGCCCGAGACCACCGGAATCGCTCCCTACACTGCGGGAGCCGCTGCAGGCTTGGCCGAACAGGGCCACGACATCACTGTGGTCACCGGCTACCCGCATTATCCGCAATGGCAGATCGCCGACGGCTACACCGGGCTGAGCCGACGTGAACTGGTCAACGACATCAAGGTGCAGCGCCTTCGCCATCCCGTACCGCGGGACGGCGGCGTCATCGGCCGTTCGCTCATGGAGGTGGGGTTCGGGCTGCGGGCGGCCGCGAACTCCTGGTTCGGCGCCGACGTGGTGCTCGCAGTCACCCCGGCGCTGCTCAGTACCGCATTGATCATCGCGCGCGCCCGGCTGACCCGCCGTCCCAGCGTGGTGTGGG
This sequence comes from Propionibacteriaceae bacterium, assembly GCA_003451975.1. Taxonomy (GTDB): domain Bacteria; phylum Actinomycetota; class Actinomycetes; order Propionibacteriales; family Propionibacteriaceae; genus Propionicimonas. The sequence goes on along the minus strand of DMIX01000434.1, from coordinate 2,275 downwards.
TTCAGGACATCTACACCCTCAGCGCCAGCCAGACCGGCGCGGCGTCCCGAATCGCCGGTCTCATCGGTCGCATCGAATCAGCTACCCTGCGCCACGCTGATCAGGTCGTGGTGATCCACGACCGCTTCAAGGCCTTCGTGACCAGCGAGCTCGGTGTTGATCCTGCTCGGGTGCGGGTGGTTCGCAACTGGACCCACCTCACCGACCCCGGGCGTCGCGACGAAGCGCTGCGGACGCGGCTGGGTTGGGCACCGCAGGATGTCATCGTGCTGCACGCCGGCAACATGGGTGCCAAGCAGAACTTGGAGAATGTCGTCAACGCCTCGCAGGTGGCGGCACGATCCAGATCACGCGTGCGCTTTGTGCTCATGGGCGACGGGCATCGACGTTCGGCGTTGCAGGCCATGGGAGCCAATCCGAATCTGCAGTTCCTGGACCCGGTGGATTCCGCGGAATTCGCCGACACCGTAGCCAGTGCCGACATTCTGCTGGTGAATGAGCTTCCCGGAATGACCGAAATGTCGGTTCCCAGCAAGCTCACGTCCTATTTCCATTCCGGACGGCCCGTCCTGGCTGCGGTGGATGCCGAAAGCGTCACGGCCGATGAGATCGCTGCGGCGGCCGCGGGCATCCGGGTTGATCCCGAGGATCCGGCGGCGCTGCTGGCTGCCGCTGAGGCCTTGTCCGAGGATCGGCAACAGATGGCGCAGCTCGGTGCCGCCGGCCAGGAATACCGTCGCCGAGTGCTGTCGTCCCAGCGGGCCACCGTCGAGTTGGGGCAGGCGCTCATCGCGGCGAGCTCACGCGCGCGCAGCGGTCGCTGACCGTCGCTGAACGCAAAGCGGAGGGGTACCGTCTCGCGATACCCCTCCGCACCAGCGTCTCCGACGATGTTCTTCGACCCGGTCAGAACCAACGATGCCCCCCGATCAGCGGATCCCGAGTTCGCCCTGAAGCGACTATCCCGTTTCCCGGGACCAACTGAATGGCATCTGGCTGCCCGAACCGTACAACCGCTTCCCCCCGAAAGCCAGCCGTGCCGGTGCGCTGATGTACTCAGTATTACGACCCGAACCAAACTAATCCACCCTGACAGGGTCGTCTCAGGCATTCCTGAGCCAGTAGCGCACTTGCAACATCGTCGCTCAGCCGCCAAACTATCTGCCAGTGTCACCCGTTCGGGGGAAGGGGTGCATTGTTCAGCCTCTCGGGGGATTGGCTGGATGGGTCTGAACCGGGGGGGATCATGACCACAGTTTCTGCGCAATTGGATGCTGTTGCACAAGCAGCATCGACATCACGCGTGCCCGTAACCGTGCTCTCGAAGCGCGTTCAACTCACCGCCCTCTATGTGGGCGACGCCCTGATGATCAGCCTTGCTCTGATCGTCGCGGTCATGGCACGAGGCCTGCTGCCGTTTCCCGGCCAGGACGACACCTTGCTCATCATGCAGGCATCCGGCCCGTTCATCGTGGTCGGCTGGTTGGTGATGCTGCGCATCTTCGGTGCCGATTCGTTGCGTCATCTCCGCGCCGGGGCCATGGAATACAAGCGTGTGCTGATGGCCACCGCCGCCACTGCGGCACTGCTCGGCATCACCGCCTACCTGATGAAGTACGACTTTCCTCGTGCCGCTTTCGTGCTGATGTTCACCTTCGGGTCCTTCGCGCTGCTGCTGGCCCGCTACGCCCGCCGCAAGGCGATGGGCGCCATCCACGCCCGCGGCGCGCTGACCACGCCGCTGGTCGTCGCCGGTGACAGCGGTCACGTCGACGCCATCGCTCAGGTGCTGCGTCGGGAATCCTGGTTGGGCTACCGCGTAATCGGTGCCATCACCAGCGACAAGGTTGCCTACACTCCCGGTGGCCTGCCGGTGCTGGGCAACATGTCCGAAGCGGTTTCGATCATCGAAGAGCACGAAGCCGAAGCCGTCTTCTTCGCCGAAGGCTCCTTCAACGCGGCTTCGGAGTTCCGCCACATGGCGTGGGAACTCGAGGAGCACGACATTCAGATGATCGTGGTGCCGGCCATCACCGATACCAGCGCCAATCGCCTCGAGGTGCGTCCGGTGGCCGGTCTGCCGCTGGTCGACGTCGAACGGCCCCAGGCTCTGGCTTCGGGACGTTGGGTGAAGCGCACTTTCGACGTCATCGGCTCCACCGCACTGCTGATCGCGTCCGCGCCGGTGATGGCGATCGTGGCGCTGGCCATCAAGCTCGAGGACGGCGGTCCGGTGTTCTTCCGGCAGCGCCGCGTCGGATTGAAGGGTGAAGAG
>DMIX01000116.1 GCA_003451975.1 Propionibacteriaceae bacterium | reverse complement strand
CGACGAGGGCGGGTTCGCCCCCGATCTCGCCGAACCCGAAGAGGTGCTGGAAATGATCGTCGCCGCGATCACCGACGCCGGCTACCCCACCGGCAAGGTGGGCGTCGCTATCGCCTTGGATCCGGCCGCCTCGGAGTTCTACCAGGCCGACGGCCGCTACCGGGTCAACGGCACCAGCTTCAGCAGCGAGGACCTGATCGCCCGCTACGCCGAGATGATCGCCCGCTTCCCGATCTGGAGCATCGAGGACGGGCTGGGCGAGGCCGACAACGCCGGCTGGCAGAAGCTGACCGCCACCCTGGGGGAGAAGATCCAATTGGTCGGCGACGACAATTTCTGCACCAACCCGGCCATCATCACCCAGGCCATCGCCGACCATGTGGCCAACGCAGCCCTGATCAAGGTGAACCAGATCGGCACCGTCAGCGAAACGCTGGACGCGATGCGGATCTGCCACCAGGCCGGCTACGGACAGATGGTCTCCCACCGCTCCGGAGAGACACCCGACACCTTCATCGCCGACCTGGCAGTGGCGACCGGCTGCGGTCAGATCAAGACCGGTGCCCCGGCGCGCGGCGAACGCATCGCGAAGTACAACCGGCTGGTGGCAATCGCCGCGGCCGATCCCGCGCTGCCCTTCGGCCTGCCGGACTGACAGCTTCGCCGACTCACCACCGGCCCATGGCCTGCAGCATCCGCTCGGCCATGGGCCGGAAGTCCGCTGCCAGCACCGCCAGCCCCGGCTCGGTGCTGCCGCCCGGGTGTGCCACCTGGGCGATGACCGCAGCAGCGTCAATCCCTTCGGCCTCCTGCAGTGCCACCGTCCCCACCATGGTCTGACGCACCATCGACCGGGCCAGATCAACATCCAAACCATGCCGCTCGGCCACGGTATCGGCCCAGGCTTGCAGGATGAACGCGTAGAATGCCGGTCCGTTGCTGGTGAGCGCGCAATAGGCGTCCAGCTGTGTGGGCTCAACCTCGTACACCACCCCCACCGCCTCGAGCAGGCTTCGGACGCGCTGCTTGTCCGGATCGGCCAGCCCCGGCCCCCAGCTCAGCAGCGTCGACCCCTGCCCGGTTGCGGAGTTCACATTCGGATAGGTGTCGACCCAGCGATCGGTGAAAGCTCCCAAGTCTTGGCCTGGCGAGCAGTTCACCAGGATCGGACGGTGACTCAGTGCATCGGCATTCGCGGTGAGTACCTCATTGACTTGGCCCGGCGCCATCCAGACGAAGACCGTATCCGAACGCCGCAACACCTCGGCGGCCGAATCGAGAAGAGTCAGGCCCGCGGCCTGCCTGGCGATCTGCTCGGCCTTGTCGCGGCTTCGACTGAAGCCGTATACCTCGGCGATGCCCGCCGCTGCCAGGCCGCGCGCCAGCGGTCCACCCAAACGTCCCAGCCCGATGATTCCGATACCCATGGACGGCAGCTTAGGGGCAGCTCCCCTCAGCCCTGGTCGGCGGCCAATCGCTGCTCGACTCGCTGAACTTTGCCCTCCATCTCGCCGGTGTGGCCGGGCCGGATGTCGGCCTTCAGCACCAGGCTGACCCGTCCGGAATAGGCACCGACGGCCTCAGTGGCGCGTTTGACCACCTCCATCACCTCGTCCCATTCGCCTTCGATCGTGGTGAACATCGAGTCCGTCCGGTTCGGCAAGCCGGACTCGCGGACGATGCGGACCGCGGCGGCGACAGCGTCCGCGACCGATTCCGATGTGCCCAAGGGGGATACTGAGAATGCAACCAACATGGCCCCAGTATCGACCTGGACCCGGCAGTTGTGGAGGCAGCGCTCGCCGAAGCGGCCAATGCCTCGGGGGCTGAATTACCGATGGATTCCGACCACAGCGCGGACCACCGCGGACCCAGCTGACCGAGAGGCCGGACGATTCCACTCCAACCCACCAGGCACCCAGAGCACCCGAGCTCAGCATTCCCGCTGTGACAAGCGTTTTCCATGCTCCGCAGCTGCACAGCCGAACCGCCGAGGTACCTCCAACGCGCCTAGCACCGTGCCGGATCGGGGTCAAACCGACCCTTCTCACCGCCTGGCCGGTTACTCGGCCGAAACCGGTGGCCGATTACCGTGGTCGACACCCGTTGAATTGAGAGGATCTTCTATGTCCCTGTTGGGCACCACGATCAAGCCATTCCGCGCCACCGCCTACCGCGGCGGCGAATTCGTCGACGTCACCGAAGCCGACACCGCCGGAAAGTGGTCGGTCTTCTTCTTCTACCCCGCTGATTTCACTTTTGTGTGCCCCACCGAGCTGGCGGATCTGCAGGATCATTACGCCGAGCTGCAAGAAATGGGCGTCGAGGTGTTCTCGGTCAGCGCTGATACCCATTTCGTCCACAAAGCGTGGCACGACTCCTCACCCCAGGTCGGCAAGGTGGAGTTCTTCATGCTCGGTGACCCCAACCGGGAGGTCATCACCAATTTCGACAACCTGAGGGATTCCGGGCTGGCCGATCGAGCCACCTTCTTGGTTGATCCTGACGGCGTGATCCAGTTCTTCGAAGTCACCTCCGAAGGCGTCGGACGCAACGCAGCCGAGCTGGTTCGCAAGGTCCGCGCCGCTCAGCACGTCCGCGAGTTCCCCGGCGAGGTATGCCCGGCTCGTTGGGTGGAGGGCGCCGCCAC
>DMIX01000195.1 GCA_003451975.1 Propionibacteriaceae bacterium | reverse complement strand
GCCGTGATCACCGCCGATGGCCGCAGTGATCACGCGGTGGACGTGCTGCTGGGCCCCGATGCCCCGCTGACGCTGCCCCGGCCCAAGGCCGTTCCGGTATCCGGCCAGGTCTGCGTGGCTCCGTACAGCCAGTCGGTCGACACCGGCGACAGCGCCACAAACACCCCCACCCCGACGCCGACTCCCAACCCGACCAAGAAGAAGTAGCCTCATCGCTCCAGCCAGCGCGCCAACCGGCCGCCGCTGGAGATGCCTCGGATTCGATCCTCAACCCGTTTGCGTTCGTCGCCGTTGGTGACGATGAGCAGGTCGTCGCCGACCCGAATGATGCGGTCCGGCCCGACCGGGAACGGCTCGCCGTTGCGTACGATCAGCGAGACCACCGAGTTCTTCGGCAGCCGCAGTTCGCGGATGGTGACGCCGTGCAGGCGTGATCCGGGCGGGACGTGTACCTGCATCATGTCGGCGGCGATGGTGTCCAAGGGTGCGAATTCGATCTCGACATCGGTGGCGTCCTCACCGGTGGAGACCTTCAGCAGGCGGGCTGCCCAGGGCAGCGTCGGTGCCTGGAGCAGGGTGAAGACCACGACGAAGGCGAACACCATGTCGAAGATGAAGGTGGCCCCCGGGGCGCCGGCCGCCAACGGCACCGTGGCCATGATGATCGGCACTGCACCGCGAAGACCTGCCCAGGAGATGAAGGCCTGCTCACGCCAGGGCACCTTGAACCAGCTCACACACAGCGCCACTGAGAGCGGCCGGGCGATGAAGGTCAGCACCAGTCCTGCGGACAGCCCGGCGATGATCGCCGGTACCGAGATCCGCCCGGGCACTGCGAGCATGCCCAGCATGACGAACAGCCCGATCTGAGCGATCCAACCGATCCCCTCGGCAAACGAGCGAGTGGCGTGCCGGTGTGGCAGCTTGCCGTTGCCCAACACCAGCGCAGTCACGTACACCGCAGCAAAGCCCGACAGGTGAAGACTGCTTCCCAAGCCATAGGCCAACACGGCCCACCCGAGCGCGGCCAGCGGGTACAGACCCGACGCCGGCAGCGCGATGCGGCGCATCGCCCAGACCCCCAACAGGCCCAGCAACACTCCCAGCAGGGCACCACCGGCGAGCTCCCCCAGGATGATGGCCACGATCAGCACCGGGCCGGCGTCCAGACCTTGCCCGAGTGACCACTCGGTGGCGGCTGCGACCAGCAACACGATGGGCGCATCGTTGAAACCCGATTCGCCTTCTAGGGTTGCGCGCAGCCGGGACGGCAGCGGAACCTTGCGCAGCACCGAGAACACTGCGGCGGCGTCGGTGGGGCTCACGATGGCGCCCACCAGAATGGCGAGCGCCGGATCCAGGCCCAACACGAAGTGCGCGAAGGTCGCGACCACGGCAATCGAGATCGCTACGCCGACGGTGGCCAGCAGCAATGCGGCAGGCAGGGCACCTTTGATCTCAGCCCACTTGGTCGTGAAACCACCTTCACCGAGGATGATGACCAATGCGGCAAAGCCCAGCGAGTGAGCGAGCCCGGCATCATTGAATTCCAGCCCCAGTTGACCCACGAGGACGCCGAGACCCAAGAACAGCAACAACGAGGGCAGCCCGAAACGGGTGCCTAGTCGGGCGGCGATGATAGAGGCGAGCAGCACCGCTGCACCGAGCAGCAGCACTTGGTCCAATTCCACGGGCGGGCCTCCTGGCCGCAGTCTACCGGGACCGCGAGCCCGACCGACCGGACCTGCGAGGGATCCCGATGTCGATCACACCCACCGACTCCGCCCTCCGCCCCGGAGGGTGCATCCACGTCGCTACACATACTTCACGNNCGTGAAGTATGTGTAGCGACGTGGGGGCGCGCGTCAGGTGAAGAGCTCCCGGGCGCGTCCGGCGGCGGCCACGGCTTCCAAGTCGCCACCGACTTGGGCGGTTACCGCTGCGGCGACGGCTCCCTCCACCAGGGGGCCGTCGATGAGGCGGACGTGGGTCTCTTCTTCGTCGTCGAGGAAGTCCAGCACCGATTCCACGGTCATGTTTGCGGAGCCAAGATCGGTGAGGATTGCCACGTCGTAGCCATCGGCACGCAAGGCCGAGACGGCATCGTTCACCTTGTCGAAGGAGGTGCCGATGCGGCCATCATCGGTGCCGCCGGCGGCGCGCAGAATGACGTCCTTGGCCATTTGGGAGGCCAACTCAACCACTCCGGCCGCCAACTGCTCCGAATGCGACACGATTACCAAGGCAACGCCGCCAGCTTGCGGTTGAGCTGCGGTCATACTGCCTCCGCGGTGTCCGCTGCGGCGGTCAGGATCAATGCCGTAGACGTCGCGCCGGGGTCCTGATGGCCGATCGAGCGCTCGCCCAGATAGGACGCGCGGCCTTTGGTGGCCTGCATCGGAATCGTGGCCTCAGCGCCCGCTTGGGCGGCGTTGGCCGCAGCACGGAGAGCCCCAGCCGGGCCGATTCCGGCAGCGGCAGCTTCTTGCGCTGCTGCCAGTGCTGGCGTCCAAGCGTCCACCATGGTCTTCTCGCCGGTGGTGGCCTTGCCGCGAGCAACGATGCCCTCCAAAGCGCCGGCGATCACCGCAACCACTCCGTTGGAATCCAGATCGCCCTCGGCTGCCTTCGCCGCGCGCAGAAAGGCTGTGCCGTACAACGGGCCGGACGCACCGCCGACGGTCGACATCAACGTCGCCGCCACCAGCTTCAAAACACCCGAAACCTCGGTTTCACCAGCGTCCAGCTTGGCAACCACAGCTTTGAAGCCACGGTCCATGTTTTCGCCATGATCGCCGTCGCCGATGGCGCGGTCCAGGTCGATCAGTTCCATTCGATTCTCAGCCAGCACGACCTGGGCGCGGCGAATCCACGCCACCGCCCAGGCCGCATTCAGGGATTCAGTCACCTGCTGATCCTCACACGCCCCGACGCAACGCCGGAGTGTTGACCGGAGCGTCCCACAGAGCGGTCAGCTCGTCGTCGAGCAGCAGCACGGTGATCGAGCAGCCCTGCATCTCCAGGCTGGTGATGTAGTTGCCCACCAACGATCGTGTGACTTCCAGGCCCGCATCTTCGAGGCGCTTGCGAGCGTGGTTGTAGACGATGTACAGCTCAGACTCCGGTGTGCCGCCCATGCCGTTGACGAACAGCAGCACCTTCGAGCCGGACGCCGGCTTCAGGTCGGTCAGGATCGGATCGACCAACTGATCGGTGATGGAGTCGGCCGGGGCCATCGCAATGCGGTGACGGCCGGGCTCGCCATGGATGCCGATGCCGATCTCGATCTCATCCTCACCCAGGTCGAAGGAGGGCTTGCCGGCGTGCGGCACGGTGCACGCGCTCAGCGCCACACCCATCGAACGCACCTGGGAGTTGACCTTCTCGGCTACGGCGAGCTTCGCGTCCAGGTCGTCGCCGCGGTCGGCAGCAGCACCGGCGATCTTCTCCAACAGCACCGTTCCAGCGACGCCGCGGCGTCCGGCGGTGTAGAGCGAATCCTCCACGGCGACGTCGTCGTTGACCACGACGGCCTTGACCGTGATGCCGTCCATCTCGGCCAATTCCGCGGCGGTTTCGAAGTTCAGCACATCGCCGGTGTAGTTCTTCACGATGTGCAGCACACCGGCGCCGCCATCGACGGCTTTAGTGGCGGCCAGGATCGGATCCGGCGTCGGTGAGGTGAAAACGGCGCCCGGTACAGCGGCATCGAGCATGCCTTTTCCGACATAGCCGGCGTGCAGGGGCTCGTGACCCGAGCCGCCACCGGACACCAAACCGACCTTGCCCTTGACCGGGGCATCGGCACGTACTACGTAGTCAGGGTCAAAATGGACAGTTACCAGATCGGCATGGGCGGCTTGGAAACCGGCAAGGGTTTCGGCCACCACATTGGCCGGATCGTTGATCAATTTCTTCACGTGGCTCTCCTTTGAGGCATGGTGATGGGTGGGCTGCCTCCAACTCTGCCGCGAAATCCTCACTTCGGGTAGGGGAGGAAACACGCACCTTCGTGCATCAACCGGCGAAATCCTGAACAGATCCTTCACCCCAGGGCGCCCAGCCCGTCCGAACCTTCTGCGTCGGCAACGCTGACTGGGAGCACGAAAGCCACGGAGACGACAAATGCCGTCCCGATCCGGGACGGCATTCGCATTGGCGGTGGCGGAGGGATTTGAACCCTCGGAGGGTTGCCCCTCACGCGCTTTCGAGGCGCGCTCTTTCGGCCGCTCAGACACGCCACCGTCGGTGAGTGTACCGAGGCGTGCTCAACCCATGCCAATCGAGGCGATGCCGCGGCAGCTGGCTTCAGCCGCGCCGCTGAGCGAAGAAGTCCTGGAGCACTGCGCCACATTCGGCTTCGGCGATACCGCCGACCACCTCGACGCGATGATTCAGTCGGGGATCACGCACCACATCCCATAGCGATGCAACCGCACCGGCCTTGGGATCGAAAGCACCGAAGACCAGCCGCTCGACGCGGGCCGCCACCAGCGCACCGGCACACATCGTGCAGGGCTCCAAGGTGACCACCAGGGTGCAGCCGTCCAGGTGCCATGACTGCAACTCGACGGCGGCGCGGCGCAATGCGAGCACTTCGGCGTGGGCGGTCGGGTCACCGGTGAGTTCGCGCTCGTTGTGAGCGGCTGCAATGGGCGCGCCGTCGGCGTCCAAGACCAGCGCCCCAATAGGCACATCGTTGTGAACCAACGCTCGCCGCGCTTCGGCGAGCGCGGCATCGATGGCCGACTGCCAGCGGCTCACCCGAAGCTGGCCATCGCTTTGGTGAACTCCGAGCCGAAGCTCATCTTGGTGGCGATGCGCTCCAACAAGGTGGAGGTGTCCTCGTCGTAGTCCTCGGCCATCGCTTCAAGCTCGAAATCGGGCAGGCCAACGTCGGCGAGAATGTCGGCGTCACCGACCGGGTAGCCGTCCTCGGTGTCGTCAGGCAACTCGGCGTCCAAGAAGTCGACGGCGTCACGAGCGATCGGCCAATCCTCGGCGGCGGCCGCATCGGAGCAGAACACCTGGACGCGCTTGCCGCGGACCCGTACCAACACGAAGACTTCTTCGGCGATCGACACCATGCCCACGGCGCCAGCATCACCGGGGACGCGACGCAGTTGGGTGATCATGGCGTCCAGATCGTTGGCCAAGTCAAGATCAAGGGCCAAGGCCACCGGCTGACCGTCCTCGCGGTACATCGCGATGACGAGATCGATGTCGTCCTCGGTGGCATCCTCGGGATAGTCGTCGTCGTCTTCTTCTTCGTCGTCTTCGACGACCACCTCAACGTCGTCGTCCAATTCGTCGAGCCCGGGACGGTCGTCGCCGCGGTTGGGCAACTCGAACTCCAGTTCATCCGAATCGCTCACCGATGCCTCCTCGTTTGGTCCTGCGACCCCATGGTCTCAGAAAACCCCCCATTGGGCACAGTCTGGGCATGACTGCCCATCGGCTCGGGCTGTGCCAAGGTAGCGGTGTGGAACTTCGCGTGATCGAGCACCCCCTGGTAGCACACAAGGTCAGCCTGCTGCGGGACGAAAGAACCGCCAGTGCGACCTTCCGACAGTTGGTCGACGAACTGGTGACCCTGCTGGCCTACGAAGCCACCCGCGAGGTGCGCGTCGACCCGGTCGAGGTGATCACCCCCATCACCACTACTACCGGCGTCGAACTGAGTCGTCCGCGCCCCCTGGTGGTTCCGATCCTGCGGGCCGGTTTGGGCATGCTGGAAGGCATGATGCGACTGATGCCGACCGCAGAGGTCGGCTTCGTGGGCATGGTGCGCGACGAGGAGACGCTGCAGCCGTTCACCTACGCCGAGCGCCTGCCGAAGGATCTGTCCGGACGCCAGTGCTATGTGCTGGACCCCATGCTGGCC
>DMIX01000196.1 GCA_003451975.1 Propionibacteriaceae bacterium | reverse complement strand
AACCTCACCTTTGGCCTGCCGGTCGTCGAGCGGGTGCGCGCCGGCACCGAAAAGATGCTCGACATCCACTTGATGATCGCTGAGGCGGATCGGTGGGCGCCGGGCTACGCCGAAGCCGGAGCCGAATCGGTCACCTTCCACATCGAAGCCTCCGATGCGCCGATCAGGTTGGCCCGCCAACTGCGGTCGCTTGGCGCCCGTGCCTCCATGGGGCTGCGTCCGGCGACCCCGATCGAGCCCTATGAGGATCTGCTGGGAGAGCTCGACATGGTGTTGTTGATGACCGTCGAGCCAGGTTTCGGCGGGCAGTCCTTCCTGGACATGGTGCTGCCCAAGATCCAGCGCACCCGTGCCTTGCTGAACAAACACGGCGGCGATATCTGGCTTCAGGTGGACGGCGGAGTCTCACCGGAGACCATCGAACGCTGCGCCGAAGCCGGGGCTGACACATTCGTGGCCGGTTCTGCGGTGTACAAGGCCGACGACCCCGATGCCATGGTGCGCACGCTTCGCGCGCTGGCTGAGGGCGCCGCGCACCACTAGCCGCGACGCTGGTCGCGACGGCGCAGGTAGCGTTCGAATTCAGCGGCGATGGCGTCCCCGTTGGGATCGGGGGTCGCCTCGTCGCGGCGTTCTTCCAAAGCGGTGATGTAGCCGGCCACGTCCGGATCTTCGGCGACCAGTTCGTTGACCTGGGTGGTCCACGCCGTAGCCGCTTCCGCCAAGTCACCGGCATCCAGCGGCACGTTCAACACGTCCTCGACCCGAGCCAGCAGCGCCAGAGTCGCCTTCGGATTGGGTGGATCGGCCACGTAGTGCGGCACCGACGCCCACAGCGAGACAACCGGCAGGTCGGCGCGCTCACAGTCGTGGGCCAGCACGCCCACGATTCCGGTGGGACCCTCGTAGGTCGAGACTTCCAAACCCAGTTCCTCGGCCAGACCGGCGGTACTGGCTGTACCACTGATCGGCACCGGACGCGTGTGCGGGGCATCGGTCAGCATGGCACCCAGCAGGATCACCAGGTCGGGGCGGATGCTGCGCAGCATCGACAACAGCCGCGAGGCGTACACCTGCCAGGCGAAGTTCGGTTCCGGTCCGCCAATGAGCACCAGATCCCGCTCGGGAAGCCGCGCCACCAGCACCTCGGTGGAAGGCCACTCCAAGACCCGGCGGCCGTCCAGCATCTTGACCACCGGGCGATTCACCTGAAAGTCGTAGAACTCCTCAGGGTCGATGGCGAAAACCAACTCGGCTTCGTAACGATCAGCCAGATGATCGATGACCCCACTGGCTGCCTCGCCGGCGTCGTTCCAGCCACCGAAGGCGGCAATGACGGCCGGATTCCGTAGTCCAGTGAGTTCACGCGCTGCTGCCATGGCATCCACCTTAGGCCGACTCGCATATTCTGCTGTCCATGACCCATGATCTGCGCGCTGCGCTTGCTGCCCGAACACTGGTTGCCGATGGCGCCATGGGCACCATGTTGCAGGCCTACAACCCGGGTCTGGACGACTTCGGCGGCCTCGAGGGCTGCAACGAGATGCTCAACCTCACCCGCCCCGATGTGGTTTCGGCCATCCACCAGGCTTACTTCGCTGCGGGCGCGGACTGTGTGGAGACCAATACTTTCGGCGCCAACCTGACCGCCTTGGGCGAATACGACATCGCTGACCAGGTGTTCGACCTGGCCAAAGCCGGTGCTGGCTTGGCTCGTGCCGCCGCCGATGCGGCCAGCACGCCACAGCGTCCGCGCTTCGTGTTGGGCAGCATGGGTCCGGGGACCAAGTTGCCGAGCCTGCGCCATGTGTCCTATCGGGCCTTGGCCACCGCCTACCAGCAGCAGTCCGAAGGCATGCTCGCCGGTGGCATCGACGGCTTCTTGGTGGAGACCTCCCAGGATCTGCTGCAGGCCAAGGCCGCTATCAACGGCGCTCGTGCTGCGCTGCGTGCCTACGGGGCGGACCTTCCGATCTTCGTCGATGTCACGATCGAGACGTCGGGAACCATGCTGTTGGGTACCGAGATCGGGGCTGCGATGGCCGCTCTGGGTCGGCTCGGGGTCGAGGGCATCGGGCTCAACTGTGGTACCGGCCCGGTGGAGATGAGCGAGCATCTGCGGCAACTGAGTCGCCAATCCGTCGTCACCGTGGTGTGCATGCCCAATGCCGGGCTGCCCGAGCTCACCGCCGACGGGGCGCGTTACCCGATGGGGCCGGTCGACTTCGTCGGCTATGTGGACAACTACGCCCGCGAGTTCGGCATCGGGCTGGTGGGGGGCTGTTGCGGCACCACTCCTGAGCACATTACCAAGCTCGCCGAGGCCGTGCAGGGCCAGGCCGCTCCACAGCGCGACGTCACCGAGGTGCCTGCGGTGTCCTCGCTGTACGCCGAGGTGCCGCTGCATCAGGACACCAGCTACTTGTCCATTGGCGAGCGAACCAACGCCAACGGTTCCAAGGCGTTCCGGGAGGCCATGTTGGCCCAGGACTGGGACGAGTGCGTCGATATCGCCAAACAGCAAAGCCGCGGCGGCGCGCACGTGCTGGATCTGTGCGTCGACTATGTCGGGCGTGACGGTGCCGCCGACATGGCCGAGTTGGCGTCCCGACTGGGCTCGGCGGTGCCGCTGCCGATCGTGCTGGACTCCACCGAGCCGGCGGTGCTGCAGACCGGCCTGGAACTGCTCGGCGGTCGTTGCGTGGTCAACTCCGTCAACTTCGAAGACGGCGACGGCCCCGATTCGCGCTTCACCTCGGTGATGAAGTTGGTCGTCGAGCATGGCGCCGCTGTGGTGGCACTCACCATTGATGAGGAAGGGCAGGCCCGCACCACCGAGTGGAAACTTCGCGTTGCCGACCGGCTTGTGACAAACCTCACCGAGCACTGGGGGCTGCGCACCAGCGACATCATCGTCGACTGCCTGACCTTCCCGATCGCCACCGGCCAGGAAGAAACCCGTCGAGATGCGATTCACACCATCGACGCGATCCGCCAGGTCACTGCGAAGTACCCCGGCATTCACACCACGCTGGGCATCTCCAATGTGTCTTTCGGTCTGAATCCCGCCGCTCGCCAAGTGCTGAACTCGGTGTTCCTGCATGAGTGTGTCCAGGCCGGGTTGGATTCGGCGATCGTGCCGGCTGCCCGGATTCTGCCGATCGCACGGATCCCCGAAGAGCAGCGCCAAGTCGCCGAGGACCTCATCTACGACCGTCGCAGCGAGGATTACGATCCGCTGTCGCGTTTCCTGGAGCCGTTCGAAGGGGTTTCCACCACCGCCACCAAGGAGGCACGCGCTGCGGAGATGGCCGCGCTGCCGGTGCCCGAACGACTTCGCCGACGCATCATTGATGGCGACCCGAAGGGTTTGGAAGCCGATCTGGACGCAGCGCTGACGCTCAAGCCCGCCCTCGACATCATCAACGAGGACCTGCTGGGCGGCATGAAGACAGTGGGGGAGTTGTTCGGCTCCGGCCAGATGCAGTTGCCGTTCGTACTGTCCTCTGCGGAGGTCATGAAGACCTGTGTGCGATATCTGGAGCCCCATTTGGATCGAGCCGATGTCGGTGGCAAGGGCACCTTGGTGCTGGCCACGGTGAAGGGTGATGTGCACGACATCGGCAAGAACCTGGTCGACATCATTCTCACCAACAACGGCTACACGGTGGTGAACCTGGGCATCAAGCAGCCAGTGAGCGCCATCATCGAAGCAGCCTTGGTGCATTCGGCCGATGCCATCGGCATGTCGGGGTTGTTGGTGAAGTCCACTCAGGTGATGCGCGACAATCTCGAGGAGTTGACCCGACGCGGGCTGACCGACATACCGGTCCTGCTGGGAGGCGCGGCGCTGACCCGAAGCTTCGTCGAGGAGGATCTCAATGATCGCTTCCCCGGGGAAGTGCGCTATGCCAAGGACGCTTTCGAGGGGCTGTCCCTGATGGAATCGGTCGTCGCGGTGAAGTCGGGCCTGCCGGGCGCTTCACTGCCCGAACCTCGACGCCGTCAGGTGCGAGCAACCGTGACCAAGTCCGCGCCGCACGTCGAGTCGTTGGAGCGCTCCGAGGTGGCCCGCGGCGTCGAAGTGCCCACACCGCCGTTCTGGGGCAGCCGGGTGGTCAAGGGCATTGCGCTGGATGAGGTGAGTGGCTGGCTCGACGAACGTGCCACCTTCCGCGGGCAGTGGGGGTTGAAGCCGATCTCCGGTGGTGCCAGCTATGAGGAGATCGTCGAAGCCGAGGCCCGGCCGCGGTTGCGCGCCTGGCTGGATCGGCTGCGTACCGAGCGCATCGTGGAGCCTGCCGTGGTCTACGGCTATTGGCCCTGCCACGCTGAGGGCAACACCCTGATTCTGGGCGATCCGAGCGAGCCTGGCACCGAGGTGGCCCGGTTCACCTGGCCACGGCAGAGCAAGGGACGCAGGCTATGCCTGGCGGACTTCTTCCGCGACGCCGAGGAGGCTGCCTCCGCGGGGCCGGACGTGATCGGATTGCAGTTGGTGACCATGGGCCGGGCCAGCGAGGCCACCGCGAGACTCTTTGCTGCCGATGCCTACCGTGACTATCTGGAGCTGCACGGCCTGACGGTGCAGTTGGCCGAGGCCTTGGCCGAGATGTGGCACGCTCGGGTTCGCGCCGAGTTGGGGCTGACCGGCGATGGTGCCATGAACGACATGATTCACCACCAGGCCTACCAGGGCAGTAGGTTCTCCTTCGGCTACGCGGCCTGTCCCGAACTTGCTGATCGCGCCACCCTGGTGTCACTGTTGGGCGCTGATCGGATCGGGGTGATGCTGTCGGAGGAGTTCCAGTTGCACCCCGAACAGTCCACCGACGCCATCATCGTTCACCATCGGGAGGCTAAGTACTTCAATGCTCGCTGACCTAGGGGGCCGCCACCGTGGCTGGATTGCGCTCAGCGCCGCGGCGTTGGGTCTGACTCTCCTGGCAGCGTGCACCTCGCCAACACCGGCACCCTCGCCGTCCAGCACCGTGCAGCCGCGTCCCTTCACCGTGGCCGTGCTGGGTGCGGTGACGACGACCGATCCGGCGGTGGCGACTTCGCGCACCGATTCGATCCTGGTGACCAGCGTCTACCAAAGACTGATGCGGGTCGCGCCGGGCAGCCGTGACCTGAAGCCGGATGCAGCAACCGACTGTGCGTTCACCTCTCGCCTGACCTATGAATGCACGCTGCCCACGACGCTGCGCTTCCACAACGGCGACCCGTTGGACTCCACCGATGTGCGCTTCTCGATCCAGCGGCTGCTGCGCATGGGCGGCAGCGGTACCTCACTGGGCCTGTTGTCGAGTTTGCGACGCATCGAGACTCCGGACGCCCAGACGGTTCGGTTCGTACTTTTCCGGCAGGACAACCAGTTCGGGTACGCCTTGGCTGCGCAGGCCGCCTCGATCGTCGACAGCCGGGTTTACGATCCGGATACGGCCTTGCCGCTGGCCACGCTACCGGTCGGTTCCGGCCCCTTTTCGGTGGCGGAGATCTCCGCCAAGGGGGCGACCCTGCAT
>DMIX01000077.1 GCA_003451975.1 Propionibacteriaceae bacterium | reverse complement strand
TGACAGCCCACCCCCCCTCAGAACAATCGTGACAGGCTTCGACCAGTCCCGCTGCGATGGCACGATGAATCGCTCGTGCGGTTGCCAGACCGCTGGCAATGGGTTGCGGGGCATTGGCTCCAATCGCGTTTCGGGTGCGATAGTAGTGGCTTCCACCCAACTCGTCGTGGGTCATTCCAATCGCGTAGATCAGGTTTCCCGCTTGCTTCAGGTCCATAGTTACCGCCTGGCGGATGTCGGGCATGAGGCCTATGGCCGAAATCAACAACGTCGGTGGAATCGACGTTTTTCGACTGGTAGTGCCGTCGGTGTACTCGTTGTTCAGGCTGTCTTTGCCGGAGATGAATGGGACTTCGTAAGCCTTCGCGCCATCGTAGCAACCCTTGCAGGCGCGTACCAGGTCTCCCATGCGATCGGGGAGGTTGGGGTTGCCCCAACAGAAATTATCGAGGATTGCCAGGCAGTCAGGATCGGCACCGACACAGACTGCGTTGCGTACCGCTTCATCGATGGCCGCCTGGGCCATCAGATAGGGGTCCAGTGCCCCATAGCATGGGTTAATACCGTGGCTCAGCACGATGCCCTTCCAGCCCGGTACCTGGAGCGGCTTCAGCACCGTCGCGTCCGAGGGCCCGTGTCCGGCGATGCCGACCAGCGGTTTGACAACAGTAGCGCCCTGTACTTCGTGGTCGTAAACACGGATGACCGCTTCCTTGCTGGCGACGTTGGGGCTGCTCAGGATATCGAGTAAGGCCGTTGTCAAATCGCCAGTGTGGTGTGGAGGACAGGGATACGAGCGGGCTTCCCATGTCCCATTGAGTTGCCGCGTCGGAACACCGTTGTGCAGAAACTCCATGCTCATGTCCACGACGGGTTCAGATTCGTAGTAGACCTGGAGCCGCCCCGTTCCGGTGAACTCACCAATATCGGTCGCCTCGACGTCGAGCGCGGCGCAAATCGACATAACCCGTGCGACATTCTCTGGCGGTACGGCGAGCACCATCCGCTCCTGCGCCTCCGACAGCCAGATCTCCCACGGCGCCAGGCCCGGGTATTTGAGCGGCACGCATTCCAGGCTGACGTGCACTCCCAACTCGCTACCCATCTCGCCAATGGCCGAGGAGAGCCCGCCCGCTCCGCAATCGGTGATCGCGGTGTATAGCCGCTCGTCGCGGGCGACCATCACCGCCTCCAAACACTTCTTTTCGACGATCGGGTTCCCGATCTGCACGGCGCTGCCCGACTCCTCGACGGTGGTGTGGGTCAGTTCCGCCGATGAGAACGTCGCCCCACGCAGGCCGTCGCGGCCAGTACGCCCGCCGATGACGATCACGCGATCACCTTGTTGTGGAGTGCGAGGATGCATGCCGGCGGGAGCGAGTCCCAGGCATCCGCAGAAAACCAGAGGATTGGCTTCGTATCCCGGGTCGAACAGAATGGCTCCGCCCACTGTCGGGATACCCATCTTGTTGCCGTAATCCTCGACGCCGGAGACCACCCCGGCGAAGATGCGGCGCGGATGAAGCACGTTGGCCGGCAGTGTATCGAAGGGTCGGTCCTGCAATCCGAAACAGAGGACGTCGGTGTTGGCGATCGGCCGCGCGGACACGCCGATGATGTCGCGGATGACGCCACCCACGCCGGTGTTTGCACCGCCAAAAGGCTCCAGGGCGGACGGATGGTTGTGCGTCTCGACCTTGAACGATACCTCGAAGCCCGGCGCATAGTCGATAATCCCGGCGTTGTCGACGAAGGCGGATTTCACCCACGGTTTCGCCAGCTCTTCGGTCGCCTTGCGCAGATATGTGTTGAGCAGGCCGACGATCCGCTCGCGATGCTGCGTGCCGTTCGCCAGACGCTCCTCGTAGTCTACCGTTCCTCGGAAGGTTTTGTGGTTGCAGTGCTCGGACCACGTCTGGGCGATGGTTTCGAGCTCGGCGTCCAGCGGGTCACGGCCCTCCTGCCGGAAATATGCCTGTATCGCGCGCATCTCTTCCGGATTCAGCGAGAGCAGTCTTTGCCGGTTGAGCTGCGCGAGCTCGGCGTCGCCGGCCTCCCGCAGCGGCACGACCTCCGCTTGTCGCCGGCTGCTGGACGACTGCCCGCGCGCGAATGGCGGGACGGCCGATCCGAACGTGTAGTGCTGGATGACGGAGTTGCACAGCAGCCCGGCCGCGATGCGCGCCGCCGCGCCCGGTGGCAGCCCGCCCAGCAGGGTGAAGCGCTTTCCGGCGGCCGCCTGCACGATGCCGGTGATGCCGATGGTCGCTGCACCGCGCACAATGCTCTCGGCGACACTGTCCGTCACGCCCGGATGCAGCGTGACCTCGATCGCGGTGCGGTCCGTCCGTAGTGCAGGCGCGCTCTCGCCAGCGGCGAGATCGGCCTCGGACAGGCGCTTCCAGCGATACTCCTGCGATACCGGGTCGCACAACAGGTTGCCGCAGAGCCGCTCCAAGTCCGTGTCGGCCAGCTCGCCCTGCAGGAAATAGAGCTCGGTCACCGCGACGCCGTCCAGGGCGTAACCCAGCGAGGCGATGTCAGCCGTGAGCCCTTCCGCACGGCCGTCAACGATGTGCGGCTTCAGCCAAACTTCAATGCGATAGATGTCGTTTGCCATAGCTTTGTCATCCCCGCGTGCCGTAGTTGGGTGCTTCTTTGGTGATGATTACGTCGTGCGGATGGCTCTCGATCAGGCTGGCCTGGGTGATGCGTACGAACTGCGCCTTCTCGTGCAATTCGTGCAAGTCCCTGGCTCCGACGTACCCGAGCCCGGAACGTAGTCCTCCGAGAAGCTGATACAGATACTGGCTCAAAGAACCCTTGTACGGTACGCGCCCTTCGATCCCTTCGGGGACCAGTTTGGCCAGCCCACCGCCCTGTTGGCCCGTCGCGTAGCGGTCGCGGCCGGGTCCGCTCAGCGCGGCAACAGACCCCATCCCGCGGTATTCCTTGAAAGAACGGCCCTCGAATAACACGAGCTCGCCGGGACTCTCCTCCAGCCCGGCCAGCAGGTTACCCAGCATGACTGTGTTCGCGCCGGCGGCGAGCGCTTTGACGATGTCACCCGAGTACTTGATACCGCCATCGGCAATGATCGGAATGCCCAACGGTCTCGCAACACGCGCACAGTTCGCGATGGCGGTGATCTGTGGCATTCCGACGCCTGCGATCACGCGCGTCGTGCAGATAGACCCTGCGCCGATACCGACCTTGATCGCGTCCGCTCCCGCTTCGATCAATGCAAGCGTTCCTTCGGCGGTGACAACGTTCCCCGCGATGACCGGCAGATTCGGGTAGGTATTCTTCAGGAATTGCAGGGCTTTGATCACACTCGCGGTGTGACCGTGACTGGTGTCGATGGCGATGACGTCCAGCCCGGCGGCGACAAGCGCTGCCGCCCGGTCCGGCAAATCGTTCCCGACGCCGACCGCTGCACCGGCGAGCAGCCGGCCGTTCGTGTCTTTCGCCGCGAGCGGGTAGTCTTTCTTCTTCTGGATGTCTTTCACTGTGATCAGCCCGCGCAGCGCGAAGTTCTCGTCGACCAGTGGCAGTTTCTCGATGCGGTGTTCCTGCAGAATGGCCTTGGCTTCGTCGAGTGTGGTGCCTACGGGTGCGGTGATGAGGGGGTCGGAGGTCATGAAGTCGCGGATCGGATGGCTGTAGTCGGTCACAAAGCGAATGTCCCGGTTGGTCAGGATGCCCACCAACCGGCCATCTTCGGTGATGGGCACGCCGGAGATGTGGAAGTGACGCATCAGCGCCTCGGCCTCGGCGAGCAGTGCATCCGGCGGCAGCGTGATCGGGTCGGCGATCATGCCGGACTCCGAGCGCTTGACGCGATCCACTTCCTCCGCCTGCTGCTCGATACTCATGTTCCGGTGGATGATGCCAATCCCGCCCTCTCGTGCAATTGCCAGCGCCATGCGTGCTTCCGTCACTGTGTCCATCGCCGCTGACAGGATCGGTATGTTGAGGGAAAGCTCGCCAGCCAGCTGGGCGGTCAAAGTCGTATCAGCCGGCAGAACATGGGATTCCTGCGGCACAAGGAGCACATCGTCGAATGTCAATCCTTCCATCTCGAAAAGAGCATCTGGGATCATTATATTGGGCCTCCTGAAGAGAAGAATTTTGTTCATGACTTACGATTTCGGACCGCTGACTCGCTGGACCAACGACCTGAGGGGTGGCGATCTGTGGCGAAGACAATGTCTCCAAGGAGAGACGAGCCGAAGTGATGGGGAACTGCGGCCTTGTAGCTGCCTTGTCACCTGAGAACCGGGCTGCGTGGTCCTGTTCGAATCTATTCCTGTTTCGACAGCGAGACAGGGGCCGTTGGTCTTCATGACACAACGTAAGGATGGTCACTGGGTGGAATGAGGTTGTCTCTGTATACCGCATCAAAACACAAAAGCCAGCATATTCGCGGCTTTCGACGTTGAATATTTGCACCCGGAGGGTCGTATCCAGAGAGCTTTTCTGTACTGAAGCATACCACGGATTGGGGTCTTATGCAAATCGAAAAGCGCAGAAAGTCAATAAACCGGAGGCGATCCCGAGAGCGGGCGCTTATCAATGTCGGCGCGCGCAAGCAGTAAATCGCCAGCCATCCTCGAATGGCATTCTATGCCCACGTGTCGCGGGCCAGGCACTCGAATGACGCTTCGCGGTGGTTCGCTGCACACGAAACAGGCACAATCGAGCGGATTCTACCTGTCTTGCGGGGATGCCCTCTGGCGAACCGGCGCGCGCATCGGCGCGGGTGGGCCTATTCGCGTATTCGTGCAGGATTCGTGGACGGCATGACTGCCAGCGTGCTGGAGTGGCCC
>DMIX01000026.1 GCA_003451975.1 Propionibacteriaceae bacterium | reverse complement strand
CCCGGTCGGGGATCGAGAACTCACCCAGACGTTGGCCATGACCGGTATCGCGATGGCGCTCTACGGCGGCAAGGCGTCTTGGAATCCGCTCGCGGTGATCCTGCGTCGGGCCATGGACGGTGACGGATCGAATCTGCTGCTGGCTGCCGACCAGCTCAATGGACGCGACGAGGACGGCCACTTCGACACGGTTTTCTCCGCCTTTCCTGCGATCAGCTGCCTGGACACCAAGGAGATGGGTGTGCTGGACGCCGATAGGGTCTGGGCCGAAGACCAACGCAAGGCACCGATCTTCGGCAAGTATTTCGGCCCCGACTACACCTGCCCGTTGTGGTCGGCGCGGCCGTCCGCCTATCTCACCGTGCAGCTGACCGGCGCCTCGGCGCCGCCGATTGTGGTGATCGGTGGCACCGGCGACAATGCCACGCCCTATCAGCAGGCGGTGAGCATGGCCGATCAACTCCGCTCTGCGGTGCTGGTGACCTACGAGGGTGAGGGCCACGGCAGCTTCGGCAAATCCGCCTGCATCAACAAGCTGGTGGTGGCCTATCTTACGAAGGACATCGTTCCGGCCGACGGCACCCGCTGTCAGTGATTCCGGCTGGGGCTGGTGGGTGCATCGCCAGGCGGTTTCGCTTGGGCACAACGGCGCCGCGTCCCCTATAGTTGGGCACCGGCCCACGGGGCCCGGCCACCTTAGCTCAGTCGGTAGAGCGACGCTCTCGTAAAGCGTAGGTCTGGGGTTCGATTCCCCAAGGTGGCTCTCTTGGCCCTTGTGGAGGTCCCGCTGGCTGAGCTTGTCGAAGCCTGAGGTTGCGCAACGGAACACCTGATACCCTAGGGGGTATCGAAAGGAGAACCGGATGGCTACCACGAACCTTGGTATGGCGGACTTCGAGCAGACCGTCACCGACAATGACATCGTCCTGGTGGACTTCTGGGCCGGTTGGTGCGGTCCCTGCATGCAGTTCGCCCCCGTCTACGAAGCTGCCTCTGAGAAGTACCCGGACTTGGTCTTTGGCAAGGTCGACACCGAGGCAGAGCGCGAACTCGCGGCTGCAGCTCGAATCATGTCCATTCCCACCCTGATGGTCTTCCGGGAAGGGATCCTCGTCTTCTCCCAGCCGGGCGCCCTCCCAGCCTCAGCCCTGGACGAACTGATCGGCGCGGTCAAGGCTGCCGACATGGAAGCGATCCGGGCTGAGATCGCCGAACAGGATAGCGTCGAGCAAGAGACCGCCGAGTCTGCGTCATGAGCGACGAACAGGGTCCCTCGACGAGTAGGATTCCTTTCAGCTACAAGGCTGAAAGGGGTGCGTTGATGCAACTCGATCCGGAGGAGATGGAACCGGTACTCAAGCGTCTCAAGCGTGCTCAGGGGCAAATCGGCGGGATCATCCGAATGCTCGAAGAGGGGCGAGACTGCACTGATGTAGTCACCCAGCTTGCCGCGGTGTCCAAGGCGCTGGATCGGGCCGGCTTCGCGGTCATTGCAGGAGGTCTTCGGCAGTGCCTGATGGAGGATACCGACGACAGTAAGGTCGATACTGCGACCTTGGAGAAGCTCTTCCTCTCGCTGGCCTGACTCTTCGGCGCTGCTGCTGTGCAGGGCGTCGTCCAGCTGTTTACAACGTCGATGGCGGCGGTCCCACTATGGGGGCCGCCGCCATCGACGTGTCTTGAGGCTAGTGTTCGCCTTCCTTCACGACCATGCGCATGATCGAAAGGTTGAACCCGACGAACTTACCGAACTGACTCAGCAGGTTGTAACGAGCCTTCAGAGTCTTCACATTGGGCATCGGCGCACCGCTCAGGTCCAGGACCGGGACGGGCGTGGTGGTCTTCTCTTCGCTCATGATCACTCCGGAATCAACTGCCAGCCGGGACGGGCCTTGGCCTTGTAGATGAACAGATAGTGCAGCATCAGCTTCGACCAGTGGCCGTAGAGTCCGATCTCGCCACGGGTGGTGGCCAGATCTCGACCGGTCGGGTACTTGGCGTAATCAGGAACCACCGGGTTCATGATCATGGCTGCTGCAGAACCGTTGGTGAGACCGGTACCGGCCGAAGCCACACACACCGCCCCCATCTTGGACAGCGGAGCCTCGTAGGCCTTCGCCTTCGACCCGATCTTGATCCGATCGACGATGGTCATCGCGACATGCTTGGCCATGACGCCGGACGGCATCCCGGTCCGCGGCGGGGCCGGTGCGATGACCGTTCCGTTCGGGGACTTGCGCGGCTGCGAGATCTGGTGCGGCGGAGCGAATGCGATGCCCACCGCCCAGATGTTGTTGTAGCCGACCGACTGGTAGGTGGAGGGCCAATCGGAAGCTTTCCACTCTTCGTACGGCTTGGGTGTGTAGTCGGCGTCCACCTTCATGAAACCACTGGGTGCGAACATCTCACCGGTGATGTCGTTGTCCTCGGCGTCGAAAGCCTTCACCGGCTGGCCGCTGAAGGGCGGCAGCAGCATGGCGAAGTCGTAGTCGAGGTCGTGCATCTCACCATCGAGAGTCTCGAAGTTGATCGTGCTCGAGGTGATCTTGTGCACGTGGGTGCCGACGATCGGTCGGACGTCGCGCTCGCGGAACAGCGAACTGGTCCACAACTCACTTGAGGTCTCGAAGCCGTTCTGGTTGAAGGTCATGCCGCCCACACCGAAGTCACCAAGCTGGGCTTCGTTGGTCATGTAGTACAGCGTGGCCAAGTCACGCACCCCGGCTTCGCGAAGCTCGTGGTCGACGTTGAAGGTGTACTCGAATGCCGCGCCCTCACAGGTACAGGTGCCGTGCCCCGTCCCCACGACCAGAGTCTGGGGGGTGCCTTCCTTGAGTTTCGCGATCGTCGCGGCGAGCTTCTCCGAAGCCTCACGAGCGTGATCAGCGGTACACACCGACGTGGTGTTGCCGGCGTCGGGGCCCAGTCCCTCGGTGGCCTCGAACTTCAGCTTCGGCCCGGTCGCATAGACCAGGTAGTCGTAGCGGATGCGGTCGGTCTGACCGGCTTTGTTCTGCCCGGTGAACTCGATGTCCACGGCACCGCGGCTGTCTTGCGCGTCACCCTTGGGGCGAATGGCTGTGGCTTTGGCTTGCAGGAAGTCGATTCCCTTGCGTCGGTACACCGGAGCCAGCGGGAAAATCACCTTCTCCTTGGGGAGTTTGCTCACCCCCACCCAGATGTTTGACGGAATCCAGTTCCAGTTTGAATTTGGCGAGACGACGGTGACCTTGTGTCCCCGGCCCAGCAATCGCCTCAGATGTAGCGCCGCGGTGTGTCCGGAAATTCCGGCACCGAGGACAACAACCTCTGCCATCACCAACTCCTTTCAATGGCCTTGGGTCTAGCGGGCATACCCTATGGGGTACCCCGGGGCTAGTCCAGCAGCCATGACTACCCACTGGCTATGGAGGGTAGGCAATAGTTCGCATGCCCGAAACTCAGCCCTACGGATTCCTCAGTGTAGGCCTGCCGATGCCACCGCTGTGAGTGGGCCGACTCAATGCAATTTGCCCGGTGACGACTGGGTCAGTAGTGCTGTGAAGATACGTGCCTGCGAGAGATTCGACCAGCCGCCGAAGAAGTCCATGGCCACCAGCGTCGCCGGCGGAAAGACCGGTCGGACCAGGGCCAGTGCGGCAGCGTCCGAGTCGGGGGTGGCCAGCGAATAGGCCAAGCTCGGCAAGCCGGGCGCGTGCC
>DMIX01000048.1 GCA_003451975.1 Propionibacteriaceae bacterium | reverse complement strand
ACAGCGACGTGGCACGCAAGAAGAAGTAGGCAACGAGGTCAGCGCTACCCCGACGCCCTTCGGCAATCACGTTGACGAGCCAGTCTCGAACGTTGGTCCCCATCGCGCCCGTGAGTTTCTGCCCACCGAGAAATGGTGGGTTGCCGATGACTGCATCGAAGCCGCCGTTGTCGATGATGACCTCGGGGGCCTCGATCGCCCAGTGGAGCGGCCGCCACCGTTCATAATCGGTGGGGACCTTCGGTGTTAGGCCGCTGTCAATGAGCGACGCGAGGAACGTCCCATCGGCGTGGCCACTATCGGGGTAGGCGGACCGAACGGCGAGGCGTAGGTTGGCGTACCCCTCATCCAACGCCTTGCCCGGCTTGCCTCCCATAGTGAGACCGATAGCGATGACGCCGTCGGCAATCTGCCGCAGGCTGGCGGTCACCTGGCGAAACTCTTCAAGCTGGCGCCGCTTCGCTGCGCTGGTCCGGGCGGGGTCATTCTCATCAATCTCAGTCAAGAGGCGTCGGCGCAACTCGATGGCCCGCTGGAGGATGGCGTCGACGTCGACGTCGAAGACGTCAAACATCCCCTGATTCGAGATGTAGTTGGTGTCGATGTGTAGGTGGCGGAGTTTGTTGAGGTCGGTAACACCAAGCAGCGAGTTGCCGAGCAGGATCTTGTCGTCAACAAAGGAGAACGGCAGATTGCGATCGAGAGAGACCAGCCAGAGAGAGAGCTTGCACATCTCGACAGCCATGTCGTTGATGTCGGCTCCGTAGAGGCAGTTTGCGACGACTTGCCGGATTGCCCTGGTGTGCAGGTCTTTACGCGCGGTGTTTCGCGAGTCCTCGGCTGTCCATGCCTCGACCACACGATCAGAGAGATAGAGCGCGGCTGCGACAAGGAATGCTCCCGAGCCGCAGGCTATGTCCGCCACCTTCAGGCTCAGTATCTGGTCGGAGGACTTGAGCCTCCAGTCAATCTCGGTGGCCGTCTGGTGAGGGCCGGGCGCGTAGCAGAGTGGTTGTAGCGCGTGGAGAACCACGTCTCTAGCGAGCGACCTGGGTGTGTAGTGCGCGCCCGCGTTCTTTCGGGATGGAGTCTCTTTGACGATGAGGCCACCGCTGAGCACAACGAATGGGCGCCGCCGCAGGTCGAGACGGATTAGGCCGAGCCACGGCTTCACTCGGTCACGCAGGTCGAAGTCGTCGTCGACGGCTTGGGTGAGCGTGCTGACAACGCTAGGCTCAATGACGGCCCCGATCGCTTTGGCGATTGCCGCCGCCGAGGATGGTTTCGCCGAGGGCTGGTCAACCTCAACGAAGGATCGAATCGCCGTAGCGAGCGCCTTCGGGTCCGAATGCTTGGACGCGAGTTCTTCAAGCTTGGCGAGAGGGATCTCTGGTTCTTCGCCGATGGTGCCCTTGAGCCCGAGCATGACTTCCTCCGCGACAGCTGCGGTGTAGCCGAGAAGGCCCTCGTAGATGTAGCCGATCTGCTCGACGTCGATGTCGCGGAATGAGATTCGGCGAGCCTCCCCTTTAATCTCGGCGACCTGGACAGAGCGCAGTACGTGGAGCATGACGCGGTCAGGGACCGCTATTGCAAGCGTGCCTTGCTCGCCGGTGGTGGTGAGGAATGGGAAACGGCTCGGGTCAAAAAGTGAACCCCCGTAGGCCGGCATGCGCAGGCTCTCGAAGCTCGCACCCTGGTAGAGCGCCTGGCTGGTGGCGAGGAGGCGATGCCAGGTGAGCGAGGTGGCGTCGAGTGCCTCTTCGCTCTCGTCGGTCTCGCGGGCGACGAGTCGATCGAGTTCCCGCGCGATTCCGTAGCCCTGCTCAAACAACTCACCTGTTGGCAACAGGCCACGTTCCTCAGCAAAGAGGAGGAAGACGGCGCGCATCATCACGGTGACTGCGGCTTCGTAGGTGTCGTGAGTGCGGGTCGGTAGCGGGTCGGGAAGTCCGCGTCGGCGTGCGTCGGCGGCGGACTCGGAAAGCGACTGAACGAGAAGCTCGACGGCACGACGGACCTGGGCGCCCAGTGCTTCGGTGATCTCCTCCGCCGCCGCGACAGATTCCCCGAACAGAACAGCGAGCCGCTCAGTCGGGTCGCCGCCGATGAGGTGCTGTCGGCTGATGAGGGCAAAGAAGGCGTCGCGGGTGCGTGGCTCCTCAATCCAAGTGAGCGCGTCCACGATGCCGGAGGCCACCATTGCGCCTTCGCGAGCGCAGACGAGGCCCCACCATCGTCCGTCGGTGACGATGCCGATGGGGATCTTGCTCTCGCGCAGCATCGCCTCGACGCGGTCGATGGGGCTCGCCGCCCACAGATCGGCCGATGTCTGACGGAGGGAATCAGTGGAGTCGATGATGTGGACGAGCGCGCCGACGCCGTCGGCACCGTTGAGGGATGCCTGTGCCCGGATGGTTACAGCACGGTTGGGCGACTGGGCTTCAACGCTGGGGACCTCGCCCCAGGAGAGGGACTCGGCCCAGCCGGCGACGTCACGCAGAATCGTCTCGACCCACTTGTCTCGAGCGACGCGGTAGGGATCTCGCGCGCTCTCGGAATCGGGCATTCGGTCTAGCTGCTCCCATGCCCCCTCGAACTCCTTGCGGGCATCGACGAGCGTGGCCTTGCGTTCGTCAGCAAGGGAGGGAATCCCTTGGGGCCAAACGCGTTTGAGAGGCGGGATGGCAAGAAACGGGCCTTCGGTATCGACGAGTTCTAGCCAGCTGCGATGTTGGTCGGTGGCGTTGATCGTCTTGCTACCGGTGGTCGCGGTGCTCAGTTTTGGGCGTGCCATCACTCGACCCACCCATCCGCATCCGTGCGAGTTAGTGCGAAGACGACGGCTGCTGCAGTGGTGTGTGGCTTAACGTCGGCGTAGCGGTCGGTGATCGCGGCGATCTCACGTGCCTCCTCGTCGGCGAGTTCGTCCAGGCGTCGGTTCATGGCGTCGATGTCCCGTCTCCATTGGCGCTGTTGGTCTGGGTCGGTGAATAGCTGGCCCTGCGCTTCGTCTTCTTCTGCCCGTAGTCGTGCAAGCGAGTCGCGCAGGTTGGTGCGGAATGCAGTGAAGATTTCCTTGGCCCGCTGGATGTCGGCGGCCTGGCGCTTGGCGAGCTGCTCGAGCACCATCTCGTGGCGTCGCCCGGCCCGGGCTTGCATCGATTCTTCAAGTCGCAGTCGCAGGGGCGCGTCGGGGACGTTCCACAGATCGCAGAGCTGGTTGCGGACGCTCACGTCGGCGAAGGCCAAATGATCGAGATCCAGCGCCTTGTCGAGAGCGACCTCGGCCTTCTCCTCGGCCATCGCACGGCGACCTTTCAAGCGGACGCCCGCGAGAAAGACCTCTTCGTGAAGGCGGACACCGCCACGGCCGACGAGAACCATGCGGGTCAAGGCGGCAACGAAGGACTCTTCGAGATCGCCTACCACCACGGCGGTCACGCGGTTCAGGGGGGAATCGACACTCCACAGTGAGCGGCGCAGCAGACGCTGAGCTTTCTGGACGATGGGGTGTCCGAGGTGGACGTGCACGAGATCAGCGCGGCCTTCGGCAGCGCTGGCATCGAATGTGATCGGGCGAAGCTCGCCCGGTTTGAGGCGGGTATCGAGGCCGCGCAGCGTGCCATGCCAGCCCGTCGTGAGCGCCGGGACGGTGAACACTTCGGCGTCGGTGTCTTGGGCGAACTCATGGTTCGCTGCAAGGGATGATTGATGGTTGATGCGAAGTGCGGTGTCGACGACGCGGCGGAGGTTTGCGGGGTCCAGGTGCATCGCCGTGCGCGACTCGCCGTAGCCCTGCTCCAACCGTGTCAATTCAGCGTTGAGTTCCAGACCCCCGGCGAGTCCGGAGTTGATCACCTCGTTGGCATCTACACCTCTCGACTTGCGTCTGGTTTGTTTGCGACTGCCGAAGTGCCCTTGGATCTCCGCGCCAACGACTTGGTTGGCGGAGCCGAGGTCGTACTCGACCTGGGCGATCTTGCGGGCGATGCGCTCCATAAAGCTCAGGTCAGCGGCGTACGTCGAGGAGTTGGCGACCGGCACGAAATGGAAGACCTGAGGCTCCTGGTGCTGGCCGTAACGGTCGATGCGGCCGATGCGCTGTTCGACGCGGGACGGGTTGAACGGGATATCGAAGTTCACGAGCTGGTGGCAGTAGGTCTGAAGGTCGATGCCTTCGCCTGCGGCGTCCGTGGCTAGCAGGACTCGCACCGGCTCCTTGGCCGGGTCAGCCGTGAACTGTGAGCGGATGTATTCACGTTCTTCGGTCGCCGTGGAACCTTGGATGACGGCGAGCCTTTCGCCGTTGTAGCCACGTTGATTGAGAACACGCTGGAGCCAGTCGACGGTGTGGGCGTATTCGGTGAAGACGACAACACGTTCGTTTGACCAGGTCTTGCCGTCAGGTCGGCAGGTGGCGTCTAGGAAGCCGATGAGGCTTTCAAGACGGGAGTCGGCCCGGCTCTCGTAGGCCAATCCCCACTCCATGAGCGCTTCGAGTTCGCCAGGTTCTGCCGCAACTAGCGGGTCGGAGCCCTTGGACTCGCGCAGTTTCTCGGTCTCGTCTTGCTCCCACAGTCCCTCTTCCTCGTCGGACTGACCGTCGCCGAAGACGTCGTCGTAATCCTCATCCGACAGGCCTCGTCCGGCCCGCGAGGCAATGTAGTGG
The DNA here is from genome assembly GCA_003451975.1 of Propionibacteriaceae bacterium. Lineage (GTDB taxonomy): Bacteria > Actinomycetota > Actinomycetes > Propionibacteriales > Propionibacteriaceae > Propionicimonas. Next base: position 4,833 of record DMIX01000048.1, on the reverse strand, counting down.
CTCAGTGTCATGCCGAAGGCGAATGGGCTCGATAGGAAGCGCTTCTTCAACAGCATCGCGACAATGTCGCCACCAGGCTTGGTGCCGTTCTGTGTCGCACTCTTGGTGACGATGTCGTCAAGCAGAGAGAACATCTGCTGTTCGGACTCAGTGGGCGTGACACTGAGTGTCTTCACCTTGCGCCTCTTGAAGCCCTTGTCTGCGAGGTCGGTCTTGAGCCGGCGGACAATGACGTCCCTCAGCGCAGCCGAGTCGAGATTCGCGCCCCGAGCGAAACGACGTGGGTCGATCATCTCCATCAACGCGGTGAACGATTCCGGATGGCCGTTGTGTGGGGTCGCGCTCAGGAACAGGCGGTGTTCGCATTTCTCCGCGAGCTGACGGACCGCGACGGTGCGCTGGGTGTCGACCGCATAGCCACGACCGTCGGCGATGGTCGACGGGCTAGAAGGAGCGACATGGTGAGCCTCGTCAACCACCAGGATGTCGAAGGCGTACCGCTTGCCGGTCTTTGGGTTGGTCGTCTGCGCGTAGACGTCACGGAGCAGGCGCTGGGCGCGGACCTGCGGTAGCCACGCCATGCTCACGATGACTCGTGGAAAGAGTTGGAACGGGTTTGCGTGCAAACCGTGAGTGCGGCGAACGTGAGCCATCAACTCGGAGTTGACGATGGTGAACTCCAGGCCAAACTTCTCTCGCATCTCGTCCTGCCACTTCAGCGCGAGGCTGGGCGGGCAGACGACGACAGCGGTGCGCGCGCGGTGGCGAAGCAACAGTTCCTGGATCACGAGCCCGGCCTCGATGGTCTTTCCAAGACCGACATCGTCGGCGAGAAGCAAGTTGGCTCGTGGAGTGCTGAGGGCCCGACGGAGGGGTTCGAGCTGATATGCCTCGACGTTCGCGCCCGACCAGAACGGAGCCTGGTAGCGGTTGGGGTCGGCGCTGGTGACGGCACCCCACCGGATCGCGTCGATGAAGCCTGCGAGTGTGGTGGGGTCGTCGAAGCCGTCGGTGTAAATCGTTTCAGGCAAGCCTTGTGCGGGTGTCACGGTGTGCCCAACTTCGAGTTCCCAGACAACAGAGAGCTGTTCTCCCAAGCGATCCTCATCGAGCGATTGAAGATCAACAACATGAGACAGCTGGGCGATGGCATCGTCTGCGGGGCTTCGAGGGAGCCCTTGAGCTTGCACACTAGTTACGGCCCACGCTGACCCACGGACTTCGACAACCTGCCCTAGTTCGGGCAGCATGGGAACCGCTGGGCTTGCTGGTGAATGCTGGTCCGTGAGGAGCGTGTTCCCAGTGTCAATCACGATGGAAGCCTATAGGGATGGGTTCTGATGCTGTTAGGTGGAACCTGGTACAACCCGTCAGCTGCATACAGCCGGATTCGAGCCGAACATGATGGTGGGAATCATCGCCTGGGTGTGGGGTGCGTTGGTGGAGCGGTGGCCATCCACAGAGCGCCTGCACTTCACCCCACAATTGCGACCCGCAGTCCGTCCCGAGTCCGAGTCCGCGTCATCGCTGGCGAGATCCAGGCATTCAGGTTGTAGTGCGGGATGCTCCGCGTGACTTCGCGATTGCCTTCCTGGCGAACCTGTCGGAAATCCCGACAGGTTGCCGTTTCGAGGAGCTCGCCCTCCTCGTAGATATGGCGTAGGTGCTCGACGACGTTGGTGCGCGAAGTCTGGAAGAGGTCAGCGAGTTGCTGCTGACTGAGCCACACTGTGTCATCGGTGAGCCTGACGTCGATCGCCGGGGTGCCGTCGTCGCGCAGGTAGACAAGGAGCTCGCCCCCAGTCTCAGGTTCAGGTGTGTTCATTCGAAGAAGTCCTCGTCGACCTCAACGACGTGGAAGGTGTCCTTGATTTGCACTCCGACTCCGAACCGAATCATCAGCTCAGTCAAGCGTTCACCGTCGATGAGGATCAGCCGCATGGTGGCGTTACGCTCGGCGTACTCGATCGCGCCGCTGCTGAAGGTGCTGGTGGTAATGAAGACTCCCCGGTCGGCCTTGCCGATCAAAGCGCCGACGAAGCCTTGGAGTTCGGGACGTCCAACTGTGTTGCCTGCCGCGTAGCGCTTGGCCTGCACATACACCTTGTTCAAACCAAGGACATCCTGGTCAATGATGCCGTCGATCCCGCCATCGTTGACCAGTTGGGTGGCTGCGGCGACGCCTCCCGTCCCTCCGTAGCCCATCGCTACCAGGAGGTCTACGACAGCCTGCTCGAAAAACGCAGGCTCCTTGTCGCGAAGGCGATCGAGCAGTTCCTTGGCCACGGCTTGATGGACGCGGGCGACCCCTTGTTCGATCTGCTCTGTCGGGTCGAGAGTCGCCGGCGGCTTGTCTATGGCCGGTGCCGCCAGCTGCGGGCGATTGGATGGAACATACGGGTGGATCGCCGAGTGGGGGTCTTCGCCGAGCGCGTTGAGCTGGTTTTCGGTGATGTCGTCGGGGAACTGAGCGAGCACCTGTCGGCCGGCGTCGGTGATTTGGTAGTTGCCGCGCGAAGGCCGTGCCAGAGCGCCGACCCTCGTGAGCTGCGAAAGTGCCCAGCCAACGCGGTTGGCGTACATGGGCTGCCCGGAGCCGAGAATGACTCCTCGTTGCTCGTCACTCAGCCCGACAACATCGGCGGCAAGCTCCCGGATCTCTCGACGGTTGAGGACTGCGCCGTCATTCAAGACCTTCAGGCAGGGCACCATGAAGCCCTCCCAGGTGGGCATCTCGGACATCAGTTGGCTCCTTCCAGATCGGCCATGCGGGTCATGATGCTCCCACCTTCAACAGGTTGCGAACGAGCAGGATCATGTCATCCTTCTCTTCAGGACGGCTGACGGCGATCATCACCGTGATGGCGGCGAGTGTGCTGTTGCCGATGCGGGGGCGTCCGTCTGAGCCGATCAGCAGGCCGCACTGATTCAAGAAATACACGAACAACGCAGCGGCGATGCGTTTGTTGCCGTCGCTGAAGCAGTGGTCCTTGACCACCAGGTACAGCAGGTGGGCGGCCTTCTCTTGCGCCGTCGGGTAGAGGTCGTTGCCTCCAAAGGTCTGATAGAGCCCGGCGATGACGCCAGCGAAAGAGCCGTCGCGTTCGTGCCCGAAGAGTTCGCTGGTCGTACCGAAGGACATCGCGTCAATGACCGAGCGGGCTTCTGGGTAGGTGAACTCCCAATCCGAGACCGCACCATCGGGTGCAGCAAGTGACTGATGGTCGAAGCGATCCAGGAGCTCAAGCCCATCGGTGAAACGCGCCAGCAGCTCGGCCACCCCGGAGACCAGCTCATCGTCAGCGCGCTGAAGAATTTCCAACCCCTTGCCGATCTGGGTGAGCCGCTGCTCGTTGACGGTATAGCCGGCCACCAGGTGCTCGCGCAGCACGCCGGTGGCCCAGATCCGGAACCGGGTCGCCAACTCCGACTTCACTCGGTATCCGACGGAGATGATGGCGTCCAGGTTGTAGTGCGCGACACTGCGCGTCACCTCTCGCGCACCCTCCTGGCGAACCAACAAGAAATCCTTGTGAGTTGGCGCCTCGCTGAGTTCGCCCTCGGCATAGATGTTTCGCAGGTGCAGGCTGACGTTCTGCTGAGTCGTCTGGAAGAGGTCTGTCAACTGCTGCTGGCTCAGCCAGACAGTCTCATCGACCAGTCGGACGTCGAGACCAGGCGAGCCGTCTTCGGCCTGATAGACGACAATCTCTCCAGAAGGATGCTGGCTCACGATGCGCCTTCCAAATCGGCCACGATCTCATCAATGGCTGTGCGCAGCTCGGCCTGACGAGCGACGATGCGGGCAATCTCGGCATTGAGAGCGGTGATGTCTACCTCTTCGCGGGTGTCTTCGGCCTCGACGTAGCTGGAGACAGCGATGTTGTACTCGTTGGCGGCGATCTCTTCGTTCTTTACCAGCCGTGCCACGTGGTCTTCGTCGACACGGGCTCGGAACGCGTCCAAGATCTTGCCTCGGTTGGCTTCGGTGAGCTTGTTCTTGTTGCCCTGGCGCTCGAACTCGGCGGAAGCGTCGATGAACAAGATCGCATTGTCGGCCTTGGACTTCTTCAACACGATGATGCAGGTGGCGATGGTGGTGCCGAAGAAGAGGTCCGGGGGAAGCTGAATGACGGCGTCCACGTAGTTGTTGTCGATCAGGTACTTGCGGATCTTGCGCTCCGCGCCGCCGCGGTAGAGCACTCCGGGGAACTCGACGATGGCTGCGGTGCCGTTGACGGCGAGCCAGGAAAGCATGTGCATGGTGAAGGCAAGATCAGCCTTCGACTTCGGCGCGAGCACGCCAGCGGGGGAGAAGCGCTCGTCGTTGATGAGCACTGCGCTGGCGTCCCCCTCCCACTTGATCGAATAGGGCGGGTTGGACACGATCGCTTCGAAAGGTTCCTCATCCCAGTGGGCGGGGTCGGTGAGGGTGTCGCCGTGGGCGATGTCGAACTGGTCGAAGTTGATGTCGTGCAAGAACATGTTGATGCGAGCCAGGTTGTAGGTGGTCAGGTTGATCTCCTGGCCAATGAAGCGGCCGACATTCTCCTTGCCGAGCACCTTGGCGAACTTCAGCAGCAGCGACCCGGAGCCACACGCTGGGTCGTAGACCCGGTTGACACGAGTCTTGCCCTCCACCGCGATGCGCGCCAGGAGTTCAGAGACCTCCTGCGGCGTGTAGTACTCGCCTCCGGACTTGCCAGCGTTCGAGGCATACATGCCCATCAGGTATTCGTAGGCGTCGCCGAACATGTCGATGGCGTTGTCGCCGAGCTTGCCCAGCGGCAGATCGCCTACCGCGTCGATCAGCTTGACCAGCTTCTCGTTGCG
>DMIX01000163.1 GCA_003451975.1 Propionibacteriaceae bacterium | reverse complement strand
CCTCCTCAACCAGCCGAAAAAGGGGAGGAGCGCCCCCAAACCGTCCGACTAAGGAGCAAACACCCCCATCCGGCTGGTTGAGGAGCGAACCAAGAGAGCGTCTCGAAACCCCCGAGGCAACTCCACAGACCACCTTGCGAGGTTTCGAGACGGCCCTACGGGCCTCCTCAACCAGCCGAGGAGAAAAGACCAGCTTCACAACGGACCTCCCCAACCGGCCGAGGAGAAAAGACCAGCCTCACAACGGGCCACCTCAACCGGCCGACAACACAAACGGAAGCGCCGTGTCCCCGTAACCAGCCGAGAGCAAAGGACTGCGGAGCACTCACTCGGGCGCGCTCAGCAGATCTGCCTCACGAAGCAGGCCAAACGGTGGGGGCTGCGAACAGCCCCCGCGCATCCTTGTTACATCGCCGGGGATGCTGAGGCAACGTCGGTGACGGCCTCATCCATTCCGAGCGGCTCGTGACGGCGGGAGCGAAGCTGACGCACCTCCGGGGAGAGCAGTGCCATCGCGGTGACCGCTGTGGCGAATAGCCCGGTTCCAATCAGCGAAGCGTGAACCCCAAAGGCCAGGATCGCAGGGCCGGCGAGCATCAGGCCCACCGGACCCAGCATGAGCGAACCGAGTGCATCGTAGGAGGCGACCCGCGACAGCGACTCCGGCGGCACCTCATCCTGCATGGTGGTCATCCACAGCACACCGAAGAGATCGAACGCCACTCCCAACACGAACATGGAGGCGACCAACGCCCACATCGGAGCACTCAGGCCCAGCAGGATCGCCGGTAGTCCGGAGGCCAACGAGAACAAAGTGGCGGTGAGGATCGGGCGCCGAGGCTGCCAGAACATCGACATCACGACTCCGACGATCGCTCCTACCGCCTGGCCCGCCAGAATGATGGTCCACGCCCCAGCACCGCCGAGTTCTTCATTGGCCACGACCGGCCCCAGCACGCCTTCGGCGGCTTGCAGCACCATGATCATGAAAGCCCACTGCAGTACGACAACCCACAGCCACTGACGGGAGGAGAACTCACCCCAGCCCTCGATGAGCTGACGAACCGGATGCTGGCCCTCGCCAGCGATCGCGCCGCGATGGTTGGGAAGCAGCACCAGCAGCCCCGCGGCCAATGCGAAGAATCCGCCAGCGACGACCAGCGCCCAACCGGCACCGAGAAGCACGACGACCGCGCCACCGCTCACCACTCCCAGCAGTCGGGATGCGGAGGCGCCCATGGCGAGCCACGCGTTCGCCTTCTGCCGCAGCAGCGCCGGCACGAGGTCGGGAATGATGCCGTTCAGGGCCGGGTAGATGATTCCCGAAGCCAGCCCGGCTGTCGCCGCGGCCGTGGCCATCAGCCACAAAGGAGTGTGCCCGACCAGCATCATCACACCGATGGCAATCCACCCCATGGCGGCCAGCACTTCACCAACCATCAGCACCAACTTGCGCGGGTAACGATCTGCGATGACGCCACCTACCAAGGTGAAGATCACCAGCGGTGCCATATTGGCCGCCAGCACGATCGACAATGTGCCGGCATCTGCTCCAGGCAGAGCGAGGATGCCGAAAGCCAGGGCCACTGGCGAAAACGCCATGCCGAGCATCGACAGGGTGCGCGCGGTCAACAGCACCACGAAGGGGCGGTTGACCAACAGGGCGCGCGTCTGACCGGAGGTGGGCATGACTATCGTTCTTTCTCAAGTGTTCTGTGACTAGGCAGCCTTCCAGTATGTCATCACTTTTAACGCTTCAACAAATCGCCCGAGCCGCCGCCTCACCGTGCCCTTGGTGGGCATCACAGAGCGGCGCTGGTTTGAGGACGACCAGGCCAAGAGCCGCACTCGGGATCGCGCGCTAGTGGATGAGCCCGGTCCCCATCGGACGCGGCCTGCCGCTTCTGGGGCATCGGCACCGCAACATCGGGCTGGGGCAGGTCGCCACACACGCCAGCGCGCCCGGCTTGGTGCATGCGACCTATCAGAGGGTCCGGCCTAGCCGACGACCCCCCCGCGCTCGATTCCTGACTAGACCACATCGGTGCCACTCAGGATCAGGGACAGCCGGGCCAGAAGGGGACGTAGTCGCAGATATCCGGAGATGCATTTGAGGCGGTCATGGCCTTCGTCGACTGTGTTGGAAACGTCAAGGCCACCACAGCAATCGCTGCACAGACTGCCGCGAAGTACTTTCTGAAACGGTTCACAAGCACACTGTCACCCCGACTGCAGCGAGGGCTCACGGCTATGCAGGTATTTCTGACCTTCTGGTCATCGCACACTGACCACATGGTCAACCTCGCGGCTCAACTACTGCCCAGGTGGACTATCGTGACAGTCACCATCGAGGCGCGCCCTCGACAGAACCAAAGGGGTGGCAATGGCCCACGGGCGGCGTCCCACGCAGTTGAACAACGCGATCACGCGGCTGGTTGAGCGAGGCCAAGTCGAACCGCTTCTCGCCGCGCTACTGGCAGGGTTGGCCGTCACACTGGATCTTGCTCTCGCCAAGCCCTGGCAAGGCGCAGCGATAGATATCCTCGCCTGCACCGCCGCCGCGTTCACGCCGCGATGGCCCCGCATCGCGGGGACCGTTCTGGGACTGGTCGTTGCCAGCTATATCTTCATTCCGGAGACTTGGGCGACGCTCGGCGAGTACGCGCTCATCATCCCGATCATCGGCACTGGGATGAGCGGGCGAAGCCGCACTCGTGCCGTCATGAGCGTCGCGTACTTCTTGGTGCTCGCAGCCAACATCTGGCATGACACCCCACCTGATGTGTCTCCGATCCCCGGCGTCATTGCCTGGGCGGTGATCATCGCTGCGTTCTGGTTCATCGGTAGCGCCTTTGCCGCCATGATCGAAGCGTCCCATGCCGCCCAGCGCGCCGAGCTTCTGCGGCAGCGTCAGGCTTTGGCTCGCGGCATTCACGACACTGTTGCCCGCTCGCTGACTCGGGTCACCATGGCCGCTGAGCGATCACGTCTGCGTGGCATGGCTACCGAGGCTGATGTGGCGACGATCTCCGAAGCTGCGGCGCGCAGCGCAGAGGAGCTTCGCTGGCTGATGGCCTTACTCGAAGAAGACACCGAGACGTTGACTCTCACCACGAACGATCCGCTGGACCGAACGCTGAACGAGGCCCGCCAGGACTTGGAGCGCCACGACTTTGCGGTGACGCTCAGCGTCACGGGTTCGCTGAGTGCCCTGACCTCCGAGCAGTCAGAGTTACTGGGTTCAGTCACGGCCGAAGCCGTCGCCAACATCATCAAGCACGGACAGTCGGACACGGCCTGCGCACTCATCGTCGATATCGGGGATGACCTCGCTGAGTTGGTCTTCGTGAACCAGATTCGTAGCGGCGCCCCCCAGCAGCAGACGATCTCGTTGGGCTTGGAGAGCGTGCGCCAGCGATTGGGACAGCACGGTGGCGAGGTGCACCAGGAGAGCTCACCTCCTCAGTGGATCACCCGAGTTCGATTGCCCATCGGCACCCCCGTCCAAACTCCCGGGCAGGTCGCCTGAGATGGCCCCCACTGGTTCGTCGGTGATCACCGTCACCGTCGCTGATGATGATCTGTTCGTCCGTGATCATCTCAACGACTACTTCGCCACTACGCCCGATCTCGAACTCATCGCCACCTGCGCGGACGGCGCGCAAGTGGTTGCGCAGGTGCAGCAGCGTCGCCCCGATGTGGTGCTGATGGATGTTCAGATGCCGAACATGGATGGCATCCAAGCCACGCGGCTGGTGTTGGAAGCGGCACCGTCGGTTCGGGTGATCGCACTGACGTCGTTTGGTGATGATGCCGCAGTCGCGGCCATGTTGGAGGCCGGGGCCGTCGGATTTTTACTGAAGAGCACGAAGGCGGAGGGTTTGTTCGAGGCCGTCCGCGCTGCCCACCGCGGTTTGGCGGTGGTTCCCCCCGACATTGCACGCCGCTGGAGCGCCACCCATCACCGGCCCGTGGCTCCGCAACTGACCAACCGAGAGCAGCAGCTTGTGAAGCTACTCGCCCAGGGGATGACGAACAAGGAGATCGGGCAAGCCATGTTCTTTTCCGCCTCGACAGCCAAACAAGTCGTCCGCGACCTCATGGGAAAGCTGGGTGCGTCATCTCGAACGGCCGTGGTGACGCGGGCACATCAATTGAGCTTGCTCGACGACACCGAGGAGTCCTGAAGCCGTGCTTGGCGGGGGATGCACAACGGGCGCGTCCTGCCCCGGCAGCGCAGGCCCCGTCTTCCCAGCCAGAAAATCCAGGGCCTGCGCCAGAGGTCACTCGCTTCGCTGAGTTGTCTGCCGACGCGCAGACTTCCCACTGAGTTCACCCTGCGGCAAACCAGTCGGACTGTCGAGCGAGTGACGCCGTCAAGGCCCAGTGCTGACTGAGATCAGATCTGCCTGATTGCCTCTCACGAAGCAGTCCGTGAGCCCTATGATCCGCCACTTCCACCGGCGATTCACTCATCTCGACGAACTCTGCCCAGGTGGTCAGCGCAGTCTGTCCACTTGGGCAATTGGGGCGGCCGCTGTGCTAGAGCAGAGCCAGGGCCAACAACGCCACAATCAGGGCCAACACCGCAGTCAGCAGCGGGAGGCGTCCGTCCAGGCGCAGCCCAGCGGGGCGGCCCTTCAGGAGGTGGCTGGCCGTGCGGTAGCGCCGGTGTGACCGAGCCAGGATTGCCACGGAACCGACCACAACGACGAGTGCCGGCAGCAGCGCCCACGGGCCCAGTGAACCCCAAGCCAACCGCGGCGAGGCCAATCCCAACCCCAGCAGGGCCAGCGCCGTGCGCTGCCAGGCCAAGGCGGTGCGCTCAGGCTGCAGTCCGGCCGGGGTAGTGGCGGGTTCGCTCACCGGATCACCAAACCAAGCAAGGCCAGCACGCCGGCGATCACC
>DMIX01000061.1 GCA_003451975.1 Propionibacteriaceae bacterium | reverse complement strand
GTGCTGACGGTCGCCACCAGCAGTGCCACCGGTGAGATTGCGGCGAAGAACATGCCGACCAACAACGGGATCATGACCCAGTTGGTGGCGGCCTTCCAGATCTGGCCGATGGTGACCTGGGGCGGCGGTGCATAGAGCTGGGATGGATCAGGGGCGAACCACTGGGGCGTGCCCGGGGCGGGGAACGGCGCCGGATTCACCTGTGGCGGCGGCTGCTGCACCGGCGCAGCCAGATAGCCACTCAAGGGCGGCCCGGCTTCGGCGAAAGGCAGCCGAGGGTCACGCGGACCACTGGGTGGATCCTCGGTTGCGGTGATCGGAGTAGTGATCGTCTCGAAAGGCAGGTTCGGGTTGCGTCCCGGTGCCGCCGAGGGCACCAATTCACGCAAGTCGGGTGCGGGCTCGGTGGGAGGCTCGAAGGTCGGCTCGGTGTCGGGGACGGACGCGTCGACCTGCTGTCGAGGTTCGGGCTCGACCAGAGCTCCGGCGACCGGTGCCACGAACGCAGTAGGACGCACGGTGGGCGCGTACTCGGGTCCATCGGTCCAGGAGGCCATGTCTGAATCGTACGCGGCTTCGCCGAGGTGCCCCTCGGGCCTCGACCGGATAGGCTGATCCTCAGGCGAAATCGCCCACGGAACTGCGGGAGAGAGAATCATGCCCATCGGCAAGGTGCGCTACTACGACGCGGAGAAAGGCTTCGGCTTCCTCTCCAAAGACGACGGTGGCGACGATGTCTACGTGCGCGCCTCGGCACTGCCCGAGGGTGTGACCAGCCTGCGGCGCGGCCAGAAGGTCGAGTTCGGCGTGATCGACGGCAAGAAGGGCGAACAGGCTCTTTCGGTGCGGCTGTTGGACCCGCCGCCGTCGCTGTCCAAGGCCACCCGCAAGTCCGCCGAGCAGATGGCGATCATCGTCGAGGACCTGATCAAGATGCTCGACAACGTCGGTAACGGTTACCGGCGGGGACGTTATCCCGACCCCAAATTGGCCGGGAAGACTGCTTCGGTGCTGCGCGCCGTCGCTGATGAGTTGGAGTTGTGAGTGTGAGCGTTGCTGCGGTGGAACTCGACCAGGCCTGCGCGCAGGCGATCGATCAGGCGAAGGCCGCCGCAGTCGCCCGCGCCGGCGTCTTGGAGGTGGGCGAACACCTCGGCGTCTACGCCGAGGATGCCCGGGTGGCGACGCATCTGTTCGAGTGCGTGCATCCCGGCTATCCGGGGTGGCGTTGGTCAGTCACGGTGGTGCGCGCTTCACGGGCTCGGGTGGTCACCGTCTCCGAGGTGACCCTGGTGCCCGGCACGGACGCTCTGCTCGCACCGGCCTGGGTGCCGTGGTCGGATCGCGTAGGACCCAAGGATCTCAGCCCCGGTGTGGTCGCCCCCAGCCCGATTGACGACTACCGCCTGGAGCCCGGCTTCACCGGTGGTGAGAACGCCGCTGATCCTGATCCGGCCGAGGCCAGTCAGGTGCGTGCCGTCGTGGCCGAGTTGGGATTGGGTCGAGAACGAGTGTTGTCGATCGACGGACGCGACGAAGCCGCCGAGCGTTGGCTGGCAGGCGATGGCGGACCGGACAATCCGATGACCAGCCAGGCTCCCGGTGAGTGCGCCACCTGTGGATTCCTCATTCCGCTCGCTGGCGGAATGAGCCGCCTGTTCGGCGTTTGCGCCAACGAACTGTCACCCTCCGACGGATCTGTGGTGAGTCTCGACCACGGTTGCGGTGGGCACTCCGATGTTGCCGAGCCGAGCCGAGGGGTGGATCTTTCAGTCCCGGTCTGGGACACCATCAGTATCGACGAGGGACTCTTCGACTGAGTCCTCGCTCGGTGGCTGGCGGCGGTGCCGCCGCACGAATCCAACCCCGAGGCCGACCAGGCCGATGATCGTGCCGGTGATGGCGACGTAGAGATACCACTGGCGTCCCGTCGCGGTGAGGGGCGCCAGGTAGATCCAGCACACGATGACGCCCAACGCGAAGGCCACCGTGCCTGAGCCCACGACGGCGAATCCGTCGGGGTCGAGCGCTCGCACGGGCGCCTGTATCAGGGCAGGCTTGTGATCTTCGGCGTTCTGCGTCACGGACAGCACCTTAAGGCCAATCCCTCGACCAATAGCATTCCGCCATGGCAAATGCTGGCTCTACGACGGCTCCGCCGTCCTCCACACCGAATAGGGGCTTGGACTCATGGTTCGAGCTCAGCAAACGAGGGTCCACCGTCGGTCGCGAGATTCGCGGCGGTCTGGTCACCTTCTTCACGATGGCCTACATCATCGTTCTGAATCCGTTGATCATTGGCACTGTCCCTGACAAGAACGGCAACCTGATCACGGGCCAGCCCATCGCGGCCGATGGTGCGGTCGGCACGTCGATCGCGATGGTGGCGGTGGCTACCGCCCTGATCGCGGGCCTGATGACGATCTTGATGGGCGTCTATGGACGGTTCCCGATTGCCATTGCCACCGGTCTGGGATTGAACGCCCTGGTTGCTTACACGATCGCACCTCAGATGACCTGGCCGCAGGCCATGGGGCTGGTGGTGTGGGAGGGCATCCTGATCACCATCTTGGTGTTGACCGGTTTCCGTCGAGCGATCCTGAATGCGGTGCCGCGGCCGTTGCGTGCCGGCATTTCGGTGGGTATCGGGTTGTTCATCGCTTTCATCGGGTTGTATGACGCTGGCGTGGTACGCCAGCAGGCGAGCGGTGCGGTACCCGTCGAACTGGGCGTCAACGGCGCTCTGCAGGGCTGGCCGATTGGGATCTTCCTGATCACACTGCTGATCCTGATCGTGCTCTATGTACGCCGGGTCAAAGGCGCCATGTTGATCGCGATTCTGGCCGGAACGGTGCTCGCCGTCATCGTCGAGGTATTGACCAAGACCGGTGGCATGTTCGACGCGGCCGGCAAGCTGGTCAACCCCACCGGTTGGAAGTTGAATGTGCCGATGCTGACCGACTTCCACACACCGAGCTTCGGTCTTCCGCTGCCGGACATGTTCGGCGCATTCACCGGTGCGGCGGGGCCGGGCGCGGTGCTGGGGCTGCTGCTGCTGGTCTTCTCGCTGCTGCTCAGCGACTTTTTCGACACCATGGGCACCATGGTGGCTGTCGCCGCTGAAGGTGATCTGCTGCAGGAGGACGGCAATCCGCCACGTTCGCAGGAGATTCTGCTGGTGGACTCCCTGGCTGCCATCGCCGGCGGTGTGGGCTCGGTGTCGTCCAATACCTCCTACATCGAATCGGCGGCTGGTGTTGGCGAGGGCGCCCGTACCGGCATTGCGTCCATCGTCACCGGCCTGGCCTTCCTCTTCGCCATCGTGCTGTCGCCGCTGGTGAACATGGTGCCGTCGGAAGCAGCGGCACCCGCCCTGTTCTTCGTGGGCTTCTTGATGATGTCGCAGGTGACCGAGATCGACTGGACCGATCCTGAGGTGGCCATCCCTGGCTTCCTGATGATCGTGCTGATGCCGTTCACCTACTCCATCACCACCGGGATGGGGGCCGGCTTCATCGCCTACGTCGTGATCAAGCTGATCCTCGGCAAGGCGAAGGACGTCCACCCGCTGCTCTATGGCGTGGCAGCGGCGTTCCTGCTCTATTTCGCTCAGGGAATGATCGCCGGGCTCGTCCACTGACCGACCTCGGCCTGGCACCCGCACCGGGCGCCAGGCCGAAAAGGTCGGTGATCAGGTGCGAAAGACCGCGACCAGGTCCGGAGCCGGACGGCCTGACCGCGCGGCTTGATCCTCCCAGCCGGGCCAGTCGTCCAAGAATCGCAGGACGCTGGTGGCGAGTTCGGCGTGCTCAGTGCTGAGATCGCCGATCCCGCGGGGCCAGTTTGCGGCCATGGCGAGGGCGTGCTGACCGGAGACCCATCCCGCCGCCAAGCCCGGGCAGCGGGTGAGTGTGATACCCAGCGAATTCTTGAACAAATCACTGAGGCCGTACCGTGATGGCACTTGGGCGCGGGCGAGGTCGAAGTCGAAATCGTTGACGCCTGGCTCGGTGAGTGTCCAGGTCCCGTAGCCGTGCGCAACCGTGTCCAACCAGAACTCCAGGAGATTCCAGGCCGGAATCAGCCGGTCCGGTGGTACGAACCGTCCAGCGAGCAGATCTTCCACCTCCTGGGCCGTGGGTGATTCCGGCCGCGGTGCTGCCGGGTCTCCGCCTTTGCGCAGAAATGGCCCCAACTTGCCGATGAGCCCCATCGGTGCCGCTGAACCGAGGTGGAAGTGGTCGGTGGCGGCGGCGCGCAGCCGCCCGGCGGTGTCTGGATCGGCGCTGACGATGCCACGCACTTCATCAATGCTGATCGCCCAGAGCTTCAGCCTGCTCATGGGGCCAACCTAGTGGCTGTGCGTCGGCTTCGGTAGAGGCACGACGCGGCCTGCGATCATGCCGTCGACGTCGGTCGTGGCCGGACTATTGCCAGTGGGTGGGTAGGCTCTGCCCCATGACGTTGGCGTTGCGGCGGTTGGCCGCTGCGGGCACGCTGAGTGTGTGCTCGATTTTCGGGATAGCGCGGGGTGTGGCAGTAGCCGCCCCTTCGGCGAGTCCTCGTTCTACACCTTCGCCGTCGGCGACCTCCACGGCGGCGTCCGATGAGGAGATCTCCGTCTCGGAGGATGTCGCTCCGGACAACTCTCGAATGATCTGGATAATTGGCGGTGTCAGTGCGGTGGCGATTGCTGCCGGTGCGGTGGTGATCGCTCGCCCGTAGGGTGAGAGGTGTCGCCTGATCAGAGTCGACCGGCACCTAGGTCCGGGTAATCCTCAGAGAGGAGGGGCCATGAGTGAGTTGATCGATACCACCGAGATGTACCTGCGTACCATCTACGAACTGATCGAGGAAGGCGTGCCCCCGTTGCGGGCGCGGATCGCCGAACGGCTCAAGCAATCCGGACCAACGGTGTCGCAAACAGTGGCCCGGATGGAGCGTGACGGCCTGGTCTCGGTTCACCCTGACCGGCACTTGGAACTCAGCGATGTCGGACTGGCGCGTGCCGTTCAGGTCATGCGCCGCCACCGTTTGGCCGAGCGGTTGCTCACCGACGTGATCGGTCTGGACTGGCCGCTGGTCCATGACGAGGCGTGTCGCTGGGAGCATGTGATCTCCACCGATGTGGAACGGCGATTGGTCGAGGTTCTGCACGCACCGACTGAATCTCCCTACGGAAACCCCATTCCTGCGATTGATGAGCGCGGTGGCGGTTCGGCCTGCGACGCCTTTCTGGGCGGGGCGCAAGTGTTGGCCGAGACCCTCGGCGATGGTCGTGAACATGTGGTCGTCCTGAAGCGTCTCAGTGAGGCGCTGCAAGCCGACGCCGCAGTGTTGCAGGTCTTGGCGGAAGTCGGCATGCTGCCTGGGCGCGAAGTCGGCGCCGTATTGCTGGGCCGAATGCTGGTGTTGCGGGCCGACGGACGTCAGGTCTCGCTCCCGGCAACGGTGGCCGATCAGATCTTCGTGGCGGCATGAGACACCCGTGCGAACCTGATTCGGGGAATACCCGCCACGGGAAGAGCGTTCGACTCAGGCAGGACCGAAAACCCGGGAGGATCCAACCATGGCAACAATCGCGCTGAACGCTGAGAACTTCGGCGACACCATCAAAGACAACGGCATCGTCTTCGTCGACTTCTGGGCCGCGTGGTGCGGGCCCTGTCGAATGTTCGCGCCGGTCTTCGAAGCTGTGTCCGAGACCAACACTGACGCGGTGTTCGCCAAGGTCGATACCGATGCCGAGCAGGGTTTGGCTGCCGGCCTTGAGATCACGTCGATCCCGACGCTGATGGCGTTCCGCGACGGCTATCTGGTGTTCCGCCAGCCCGGAGCCCTGAACAAGTCGACCTTTGAGAACCTCGTCGAGCAGGTCAAGGGCCTCGACATGGAAAAGCTCAAGGCCGAGGCTGAAGCAGCCCAGAGCTGAGCAGCAGTGCTTAGTGTCCCCCAAAAGGGTGACATTCGAATGAACTCGCGCCTATAGTCGTTGCTAAGACCCCTGCCCCATCCCCCCGGGCAGGGGCCTTTTCCCATTTCCGGCTACGATCCGGGACCCCGGCGGCATGGTGGTTTCCAGCTAGGCTGACATCGTTGCTGTCGGAAGGAACAATGTGGCTACCTTTCCCGGGCAGATTGATCTTGCCGATGTGCCCACCGGGGACATGCCGGGTGATCGCATCGAGATCAACGCCGAACACCTGACCAAAGCGCAGCAGATTTTCCCGTCGCTGTGGGATGCCCTCCTGCCGATCCTCGATGCCGACCCTCATCGCCGGGCGGTGGTTTCGGTGCACGGTGGCTCTGGGGTGGGCAAGTCCGAAATCGGGTCGCTGCTGGCCTACGGTCTGTCCGCCCACGGTGTGGGCGCCTATGTGCTCTCCGGCGACAACTATCCGCGGCGAATACCGGGCGCCAATGATGACGAGCGGTTGCGCGTGTATCGCGAGGCTGGAGTACAGGCGCTGGGCACCGAGGTGTCGCCTCAGGTGATGGCCGTGCTGACCGAGTTGCAGGACCAGGATCGTGACGCCGACCCGGCCCTGATCGATGCCTATCCGTGGTTGGCTGCCTATCACGGTGCAGCGCGGTCGGCGTTGGATGCCTACTTGGGCAGTGAAGCCGAGATCGATTTCGCCGAGATCAACGCCATCCTCGCCCAGTTCCACGCTGGCGCGGCCACGCTGCGACTCAAGCGCATGGGACGTAGTGAGGCGGAGCTGTGGTATGACGACGTCGATGTCAGCGATGTCGCGGTGATCGTCGTGGAATGGACCCACGGCAACTCGCCGTACCTGACGGGTGTTGATCTGCCGATCCTGTTGCACAGCACCCCCGAGGAGACCTTGGCGCACCGCCGCTCACGGGCACGAGACCGCGGGGTCGATTCGCCCTTCACCACGGTGGTGTTGGAACTGGAGCAGGCCAAACTCCAAGCCCAGTCCCGGCGCGCCGCGATCATCGTGGCCAAGTCCGCAGAGTTGATCGATAAAGCCCAGTACCGAGCCCAGTTGGGGAAAGCCAGGCCCGACGGCGGTCCGATGCTGAACTGCTATCCAGACAGCCTGGGGGGAACCCTCGCCGACGTGGCCGATTTCGTGGAGCGTCCAGAGCTGGCCGGGGTCTTCGCTTCGGCGTACCTGCTGCCGACTCTCTATCACTCCGACCTCGACCGAGGGTTCTCGGTGATCGACTATGAACTCAATACCGATCTGGCGCG
This sequence comes from Propionibacteriaceae bacterium, assembly GCA_003451975.1. Taxonomy (GTDB): domain Bacteria; phylum Actinomycetota; class Actinomycetes; order Propionibacteriales; family Propionibacteriaceae; genus Propionicimonas. Next base: position 4,167 of record DMIX01000061.1, on the reverse strand, counting down.
GCCCGAGGACCTGACCCGGCTGGCGGCCGCGGGGATCGATCTGAAGCTGGATTTCGTCCTGAACCATGCGTCGATGAACTCTCCGCAGTTCCAGGACCTGCTGGCCCGCGGCGATGCCTCCGCCTACGCCGACTTCTTCATCGACTGGAACGCTTTCTGGGCCGGGCACGGCACCATGACCGACGACGGTTACATTCAGCCCGACCCTGAACTGATCGCCGACATGTTCTTTCGCAAGCCCGGTTTGCCGATCGTGATGGTCCGCCTCGCAGACGGCACCGAGCGGCCGTACTGGAACACCTTCTACCAGGCGGTGACGGAGGTGGACGGACAGCGTCGGTATAGCGGACAGGTAGATCTGAACATCACCTCGGAATCGGTGTGGGAGTTCTACGCCAGGACTCTGGACACCGTGGCCGGCTACGGGGCGCGCATCGTCCGATTGGATGCTTTCGCCTATGCCCCCAAACAGCCTGGTGCCCGGAATTTCCTCAATGACCCGGGAACCTGGTGGCTGCTGGCCGCCATCAAGGAACTCGCCGACGCGCGAGGGCTGGTCCTGCTGCCCGAGATTCACTCTCGCTACGACGTGGGCATCCATCGCACCCTCAGCGCGCTGGGTTACCTCACCTACGATTTCTTCGCCCCCGGACTCATCCTGGACGCCATCGAGACCGCCGATGCCGCCGTGCTGAAACGCTGGATCTCAGAACTGCTCGAACAGGGCATCGACACCGTGAACATGCTGGGCAGCCATGACGGCATTCCGCTGTTGGACCTGCGCGGGCTGCTTCCCGAGGAACGGATCGAGTCGCTGATCGCGGTCGTCACCGGACGTGGCGGCAGGGTGAAGGATCTGCACGGCGCCAAGAATGTGTATTACCAGGTGAACGCCACCTACTTCAGTGCCTTGGGTGCCCGCGACGATCGGCTGCTGTTGGCGCGAGCGTTGCAGATCTTCCTGCCGGGTAAGCCGCAGGTGTGGTACTTGGATCTGCTCGCTGGCGAGAACGATCTGGAAGCGGTGACCCGCGCGGGCGCCGATGGACACAAGGAGATCAATCGCACGAATTTGACTACCGCTCAGGTTGCTGAGGCGCTCACCAAGCCGGTGGTGCTCGGTCAGTTGGAGCTGCTGCGCTTCCGCCGCGAGTTCCCTGCGTTCGGCTTCGACGCCACCTGCGAGGTGGCCGATACCAGTGATGATCAGGTGGTGATCACGTGGCGCCGAGCTGGGGCCAGCGCCAACCTGAACGCCGACCTGCGGGCGGGGACCTACTCAATCCAGGCACGCACCGCCGACGGTGAGGAATTCACTCTCACCTGATCCGGCCATGCCGAGACACGCCCCTCAGGAAGCCATCGGCGCACCTGGGCGCTAGACCTTGCAGGTGGTACCGAAGAAACGCAGGACAGCACCGACGCCGACGATCACCAGCGCCATGAAGCCCATGGATGGATCCTTGGGGAGGTCCGCCAGCAGGATGCTGGCTGCGAAGAGGGTCAGCGGCGGAATCGCGCCGCACGTCGTGACGAGAGCCTGATCGGGTCGCGGCAGGAAGGTGGCGATGACCAGGGCTTGCACTGCGGAGATCATGGCGATGAGCGCCACCGCCAGCGGTGTGAACGTCCAAGCCGCGATCGACATGTTGATGGTGAACACGCCGGGCAGGGCCGCCAGCATGACCACGGTGCGCCAGGGTTTCCACAGCACCCGCCATCCTCCGGCAGGTGCAACGGAAATCCGGCTGACGGTGTCGAGCCGCTGAAAGTCGTCGAAGCGCTCGTCAGTCATGGCAGTCACCTGGCAGTGTGCCTGGGTGCAGCATGCGGCCCAATACCAACCGCGGGAGGGGTCCCGCCTGGCTGGTGGCGGTTGGGCTATTCATCATTGGTCCTCTCGGAAGCCCCCTAGGGTAATTTACCCCCCTTTTGGGGGACAGGAGCATCAGTCGCACTGAATTTGTTCGACGTGTCTTGAGGCGTGGTCCACACATCTTGGATGCTGGGCGATGGCTCGGCCGGGCCACGGACTGCGTGGTTTTGCCGTGATGGGGTTACCGTTGGGTAGCGATGCAGACACCGATGCGGCGTGTACATAGCCGCCTCCCATCGTGTAGAACTGCATCGAACTGAGTCTGAAGGAGAAAGTCATGCCGAATCTTGGCGGCTGGGAGTGGGTCATCCTCGCGGTGGTGGCGCTGGTCCTGTTCGGAGGGGCGAAGGTTGCCAGTCTGGGCAAGAACGCCGGAAAGGCTATTCGGGAGTTCAAGGAGGAGACCCAGGCGATCAAGTCCGGCGACTCCGAGCCTGCTGCACCGCAGGCACCGGCGCCGGCTTCTCCTGCGGAATCCGATGAGGGTCCCAGTCAGTCGTAGGTTTGTCCTGGTCGCGCCAGCGACTACGGGGAACGCTGAGGACGGCGTGAACCCCTGACGCTTCGTTCAACGATGAAAGGGAGCGCGTCGATGAGTACTCCGGTTGAGTTTTCTGACGATTTCACCTTCGGCGCCGCCACGGCCGCCTACCAGGTGGAAGGCGCGATCAGTGAGGACGGTCGCGTCGATTCCATCTGGGACGTGTTCTGTCGTGAGCCCGGACGCATCCTCAACTCCGAAGACGGCAGCATCGCCTGCGACCACTATCACCGGATGCGCGACGATGTCGCGCTGATGGCCGACTTGGGCCTGCAGACCTACCGATTCTCGGTGTCGTGGCCGCGGGTATTCGCTGAGGGCCGGGTCACCCCCGCCGGGATGGATTTCTATTCCCGACTGGTCGATGAGTTGCTGGAGCACCAGGTCAGCCCTTGGCTCACCTTGTACCACTGGGATCTTCCCGCAGCGCTGCCAGGAGGCTGGACCAATCGCGACACTGTTGATCGTTTCGTGGAGTATGCCTTGGCCGTTCACGACCGGCTTGGCGACCGGGTGCGCACCTGGACCACGCTGAATGAGCCGTGGTGCTCGGCGTTCCTGGGGTACGCGGCCGGGGTGCATGCGCCCGGCCATACCGATCCGGTGGAGTCCCTGCAGGCGGCCCACCACCTGTTGTTGGCGCATGGACGCGCCGTCCGGGCGCTACGGGCAGCCGACCCGCAGGCGCAGCTGGGTATCACGTTGAATTTCACGCCGGTAGTGCCGGCCAGCGACTCTGCAGCCGATCATGAGGCGGCTCGCCGGGTCGACGGCACGGCCAACCGGCTGTTCGCCGATGCACTGTTCACCGGGCGCTATCCGGCCGATGTGTTGGCGGATCTGGCCGGGGTGTGGCCCGAGGATTTGGTGGCTGACGGCGACCTGGACACCATTGCGGCACCGCTGGACGTGCTCGGGGTGAACTACTACACGACCCAGGCCATCGCGGCCGGTACGGGGGAGTCGAATACGGCGAGCGCCCAGGTATCCGCGCCGCAGGCGGTCGAGGTGAGCCGTGGGCTGCCCCGCACCGCGATGGGTTGGGAGATCGAACCCGATGGCCTGTATCGGTTGTTGATGCGGTTGCAGCGGGACTACACCGGCGCAGCCGGCGTGCCGATGGTGATCACCGAAAACGGGGCGGCCTTCGAGGATGTGCCTGATGCGTCCGGGTTCGTCGACGACAGCGCTGATCGGATCGAATATCTGCGCGAGCATCTACGAGCGGTACAGCGGGCTCGGGCCGATGGGGCCGACGTTCGCGGCTATCTGGTGTGGTCGTTGATGGACAACTTCGAGTGGGCGCTGGGCTACAGCAAGAGATTCGGCGTGGTGCGCGTCGACAGGCACCTACGGCGCATTCCGAAGGCCAGCGCGCTGTGGTATTCGAAGCTGATCGACTCTCGAAGAGCCTGACGCCCTGATACTCCGCTACCGAGTGAGAAGACTGCATCTAGTTAGTTACATCGATGTAAGTCACCGCATATAGTGGTTCCCGCAAGGGTTCGGCTCTCCAGCCAGGGGAGTCGTCGAAAGAGGGAATCCGGTGTGAATCCGGAGCTGCCCCGCAGCGGTGAGTGGGAACGAAAGCCGTCAACAAGCACTGGGAGTAATCCTGGGAAGCGACGGCCATTAGGCCCGAGCCGGCATCGCCGGTTCCTGCCCACGAGTCCGAAGACCTGCCCTGCCGCTTCGCGCCGCGAAGTGCCGGTGACGCAGCCTCGTGGGAGGGCTGGCTCGGGGCCAGGTC
>DMIX01000103.1 GCA_003451975.1 Propionibacteriaceae bacterium | reverse complement strand
GTCTACTGCGATGATCCCCAATCCGGTTTTCGGCCGGGAAGTGGCGACCACCTGGTGGGCTTGGCCGGTGTTATTGGTCACCGCCGTTCTGGGCGGGCTGCTGACTGCCACCTACATCCGTGACCCTGAAGCGCCATCTCCAGCGCGTCGCTTCGGCATCGCCGGCGGCCTGCTGAGCTACTTCGCTGTCGGTTGCCCGGTGTGCAACAAGATCGCCCTGCTCGCCTTGGGCTACACCGGTGCGCTGCAATGGTTCGCCCCCGTGCAGCCTCTGCTCGCCGTGGGGGCGGTGGCGCTGTTGGGCTACGCCCTGTGGCGGCGGTTGCGCGGCGAGATCGCCTGTGAGACCTTCCCGGCGGCATGACTGAGCCCATCGATCTCGACGAGTGGATCGGTCAGGCCACCGAGTTGCTCCAGGGACGCAGCGCAGGTCAGGCAATGTGCACCTTCACCAAGGCAGGAATCTCGGTTCCGGGCATGAAATATGCCGAAGGGCGCTGGGCTGCACTGCGAGAAGTACAGCGGGCCGTCCACAGCGGCACCGAGTTGACCGAGGCAGCCCCGGCCGCTGAGCAATCCTGGACTGAGCAGCTCGAGGCGTTGCAGCAACGCAGTGCTGGAAAGGACTGGATCGCCTACCGCTCTGGCGGCATCGACGTCCTGGCCGAGTTGATCGCTCAGCTCGGCATTGAGGGACGATCCCGCGCAGTGCAGCCGTGAGGCTGTCGACCTCACCGTCGGTGATGGTGGACAGTGAGCGCTCAGGGCTCCAAACTCATTGGGCCGTACACGAGCCTTTCCTGCTCGTACAGGGATACGGTGAGCACTCCGGAAGCAGTCAGGGTGAGGTAGTTCTCGGCGAGCCAGGCCTCCGCGGTGGCCTGGTCGGCAAAGCGTCCGGTGAGTCCTAGCTCAATGCGCAACTCGGGCTCCAGCTCCGGGTGCGACTGCCAGTGGAACCCCATCGTGACTCAGATCTCGTCGCCCGGCTTGACGGTGGGTGCCGGCATGCGGAACCGGCGAAGGCTGATGATCCGGTTGATCATGTACATCAGCAGGCCGCGCACCGACTCATTGGGCAGTCGCTCGGCGTGCAACACCTTGAACTGCCGCCATAGCAGGAAGATGTGGATCGCGAGCGCGAACAACGCCAGGTACGGGAAGAACGTGGCGTACACCGCCACTTCGGGGTTGATGTACATCGCGGCCAGCGCCAGCGCCAACGCGCCGATGATCACCGGCATCCACAACTGGGTGATGCCCTTGCGGGAGTCGATGAAGTTGCGCAGCAGGATCCTGCCGGGCTCGTCGTCGACCTTCTTCCACGCCTCTTCGCGATTGCGGGTCTTGGCCTCGCGGTCACGCTGTCGCTGCTCGGACGGGGAGAGGGTCGGATGCAGTCGCTCGCGACGAGCCGCCTCGGCTTCGCGTCGAGTCGGCGTGGGGACCTTCTTCTTCTTGGCCGTGCTTTCGGCGGTGGAAGTGTTCGACGCCGCCGAGGCGCTGGCGTCCTCGGATCGATCGTAAGGGCGGAATAATCCCACTTGTAACCTGCCTGTGGTGCGACGATGTGTGCCACATCCTAGGTCACAGTCGACGATTCAGAGGAGGCGAGGTGTCCAACGATCCCTCGGAACTCGCCATCGAGTACCAGCGGCGGCTGCGCGCGCTGCATCAAGCGCAGTCCGAACTGGCCGAGTTACAGGCCGCCATTCGCCGATTGCAGATCGATCGTCCGCACCTGAACGTCGACGACGCCGCGCGTCAACAACAGCAGTTGGATACCGCGCAGCAGCAGGTCGCCGTGCGGGTGGCGCAGCGGCGTGCCGAAGCCGAAGCTGCCCGGCGGGAGTTTCGTCTGAACTCCGAAGGCGGCATCGAGCCCGCCGAGTTGGCAACCGAGGAGCCAGTCCCCGGTTTCGAGCAGCCACCCTTCGCCGACCCTCATTGAGCCGGCGTCGTTGCGCAGTATTGCCAACCAGCCTGCCCCCAGTGGGCATTTCGCGGCCGTGAACCCGTTCAGCGCAGCTGCAACCACACGTACACTTGCGGCGAATCCGACGGACGCCGTGGCACTGTTGACGGCGCTCGTGATCGGCACTGGAAGGACATGAACCCATGACGGTTGACCAGACCACCGCTGGCATCACTCTGACCGAAGGCGCGGCCAAGAAGGTCCAGTCTCTGCTCGAAGCAGATGGCACCCCCGACCTGCTGCTGCGCATCTCGGTCGCTCCCGGCGGTTGCTCGGGCCTGCGCTATCAGCTCGCCTTGGACGACAAACAGTCCGATGACGACGTGGTGGCCGAGCAGTTCGGCACCAAGGTGATCACCGACAAGATGAGCTTCCCGTACCTGATGGGCGCCACCATCGATTTCGTGGACACCATTTCCCAGCAGGGATTCACCATCGATAACCCCAACGCCACGAACTCCTGCGCCTGCGGCGATTCATTCCAGTGATCCTGGCTCCGGTTGTGGACAACCGGAGATGATGGGGTCATGCCCCTGATCGAGGAACCCCGCCGGATGAACCCCGTGCTGCGCTTGGGCGTGGCCATCTCCGAGCGGGTCACCGGACGACGAATGCTGCCTGCTCGGTTGCTGTCGTGGTACCCGAAGGCCGCTATCGGCGCCGGCGTGTTGGAGTCGTTGGTCGCGCATGACGAACCGTCGCCGCGGCTGTTGAAGCTGGTGCGGATGAGCGCCTCGATCACCGCCAACTGCGCTTTCTGCGTGGACATGAACGGCTTTGAGTACGACCAGGCCGGGGTCAGCGACGCCGAGGCTGAGGCTTTGGCCGGTGACCTGGACTCGGTCGACACCTTTACTGTCGCCGAGCGGCTCGCCATCGAGTACACACGGCGGATCTCGAGTTCCCCGCTGGAGTTCCCAGCCGACCTGATGACCGCCTTGCGTGAGGCCTACACCGAGCGGGAGCTGGTGATTCTGGCAACCACGGCCGCCCAAGTGAACTACTGGGCTCGGGTGATTCAAGCCCTCGGGATTCCTCCTGCCGGATTCCGCACCGACTGCGAACTGCCTGGAGCAGGCCCTGCCTAACCTCTGCGAACGGATTCGAACAGTGGGGCCTGAGCACAGGAGCTAGCCTGGCCGCGATGAGTGAACCACGTAAGCCGCGACGTCCCGCCTTTCGGGACCCGTCGGCATTGGAAGCCTTGGGTGAGCCGACCGATCCGGTTGCTGCGCTGCATGCCGCCCACGAGTCGGCAGCGGCATTGCTGCGCACTGGTCGAGCAGCCGATGACCCGGCGGTGACCGAGCGGCTGATCGCGTTGACCGACGAGGTCGGGCTCGACACGCTCGCCGAGGTGTGGGCGGTGCGTCCGGCCCGTAGTCTGCCGGGGGTGCTGTGGCGGCTATACCTGTTGCGGGAATGGGTGGCCACCAAGCCCGAGGAGGCGGCCCGCGAGTACGGCGCCGGGATCCGGTTCACCGAACCCAACCACGCCGTCGCCGGTGTGGATCCGCCGGGGCCGACGGAAGTTCGCATCGTCGCTGACGAGATCCTTCGAGGTGCCTTCCGCGGCGATGTCGCGATTGCGCTGGAGCGAGCCGCAGCTTTCTGTCACGTGGTCGCCTCTGGACGGGCCGATTCCACCGGTGGCGAGAAAGCCGTGTTGACTGCGGTACGGCTGCAAGACATGGCCGTCGATCTGACCGCCAGTGCGGCACTGTGGCGTACCGGCAAGTTGGAGTGACTCGACGCCTGACCTATGCTCGGTCTCGGTGTCGGGCTGCGGTAGCCCCGGGCTCCAATATTCGCCGCTTCGAGCGGCCCCGCGCCGAGAGGCGCTCCCGGCCCGACGCCACCACCCTCCACCCGTCTCTGCGCCCGTAACCTGCTCTTTGCGCTCGAAACTTCGAGCGCAAAGACGCAATTCGAGCGCAGAGTGGGGGGTTTACCAACTGGAGTGGAGGGGGCGACCCTCGTTGTAGCCGGACGCCGATTGCACGCCGACGATGGCCTGGCTGGTGAACTCAGTCAGGGTGCGGGCGCCGGCGTAGGTGCAGGAACTGCGCACTCCGGAGACGATGAAATCGATCAGATCCTCCACACCGGGGCGTTCGGGGTCCAGGTACATCCGCGACGACGAGATGCCCTCCTCGAACAGGGCCGCGGTGGCCCGCTCGAAGGCGGACTGATTGCGCGTCCGTGCCCGCACCGCCCGTGCCGATGCCATTCCGAAGGACTCCTTGTAGGGGCGTCCGTCGGCGGCGAACAACAACTCACCCGGTGATTCGAAGGTGCCGGCGAACCAGGAGCCGATCATCACCGCGCCCGCTCCGGCGGCCAAAGCCAGCGCAACATCGCGGGGATGCCGGACGCCACCATCGGCCCAGATCGCCTTGCCTGCCTCGCGCGCCTCGGTGGCGCATTCCAACACCGCCGAGAACTGCGGACGGCCCACCCCGGTCTGCATTCGGGTGGTACACATCGCGCCGGGTCCGACACCGACCTTGATCACATCGGCGCCTGCCTCGACCAGATCGGCCACACCATCGGCGGTCACGACATTGCCGGCCACGATCGGCACATCACGCTCGGAGGCGTTCACGACCGCCCGGCAACGCTGCACCGCACTGATCATGCGTTCCTGGTGACCGTGGGCGGTATCCATCACCAGGACGTCGGCTCCGGCCGCCAGCAGCGCCTCGACTCGTTCTTCGACATCGCCGGAAATCCCGACCGCGACACCGATCTTCAGTGCGCCGTCGGCGTCCAGCGCAGGGGCGTACAACTCGGCGCGCACGGCACCCTTCAGGGTCATGACGCCGGTGAGGACGTCGCCGCGAACGGCAATGGCCGCCTTATGGCGGTGGGTCGACAGTTTCTCGAATACCTCGGTCGGGCTGGCGGTGTCGGGCACCAGGATGAGGTCGGTACTCATCGCCTCATGTACCTGGTTGAACCGGTCCAGGCCGGTGAGGTCACGCTCGGAGACCGTGCCCAACGGCTTGCCGGCTTCGTCGGTGACGACCACCACGCCATGCGAGCGGCGGGGCAGCACCGCCAAAGCCTCGCCCACGGTGGCGTGAGGATCGATGGTGAGGGCGGTGTCGAAAACCGTGTGGGCGCCTTTCACCTTGGCGATCGCCTGCGCCACGATGTCGGTGGGCAGGTCTTGGGGAATGATCGCTATACCGCCGCGACGGGCCACCGTTTCGGCCATTCGTCGTCCGGAGATCGCCGTCATATTCGCCACCACCAGGGGCAGCGGCAGGTTCAGCCCGTCACCACTGGTGAGGTCGACATCCAGCCGTGAGGTCACCGAGGACCGGCGGGGCGCCATGAAGACGTCGTCGTAGGTCAGGTCGTAACTGGGTTTGCCCGTAAGGAATCGCACCGCACCAGGCTACCCAGGATGCCGGCTCACTGGCTGGACGTCGATCAGCCTTGACTCGGACCCACCGGTCTGAGCGGCTACCATGACAACGCCTGACCTGAAATGAGGGAGACGATGAGCGCAGCCACTGCCCGGATCATGGTGTATTCCGACGACCGGACCGTCCGCGAACAGGTGCGTGTGGCCTTGGGGAAGACCCTGGCCGGGCGAGAGCTCGACCTGGTCGACATCGCCACCGGGCCTGCCGCGATCAATGCGATGGACACCTCCGAGTTCGATCTGCTGATCCTGGACGGCGAGGCCGTGCCCTACGGCGGCATGGGTCTATGTCATCAGCTCAAGTCCGAATTCGAGGACTGCCCGCCGGTGCTGATTCTGCTCGCCCGCGTGGCCGATGCCTGGTTGGGCACCTGGTCCGAAGCTGAGGCGATGGCTCCCTATCCGCTGGATCCGGTTGCATTGCCGCAGCAGGTGGCCGGTCTGCTTGGCGTCAAGGAGGCGGCACAGGCGTGACCTGGCCGGAGGTGCTGGCGGCGCTGACCGCCCGGCGTGATCTCAGCCCGGAGGCGGCTACCTGGGCGATGGGCCAGATTCTGGCCGGTGAAGCGACCGATGCCCAGATCGCCGCCTTTGCTGTGACGCTTCGGGCCAAGGGCGAAACCGCCGCAGAGATCAGTGGCTTGGCCCAATCCATGCTCGATGTGGCTACTGCGATCGACCTCACCACCGACGCTGTCGATATCGTCGGTACCGGCGGGGATCGTGCCATGACGGTGAACATCTCCACCATGGCGGCCATGGTGGCTGCCGCTGCCGGAGTGCCGGTGGTCAAACACGGCAACCGGGCTGCTTCCAGTGCCTGTGGCACCGCGGACTGCTTGGAAGCTCTCGGGGTCGCCCTGGACGTCCCGCCCAGTGCGCAGGCCCAGGTGCTGGCCGATGCCGGCATCGTGTTCATGTTCGCCCCGCTGTATCACCCCTCGCTGCGTTTCGCGGCAGGCCCGCGACGCGAACTCGGCGTGCCCACGATCTTCAACTTCCTGGGCCCCCTGGCCAACCCGGCGCGTCCGGCTGCTTCGGCGATCGGTGTCGCCGATGAGCGCATGGCCGCCCTCATGGCGCACGTGATCGCCGGACGCGGGCATCGCGGCCTGATCTTCCACGGCGGCGACGGTCTGGATGAACTCACCACCACCACCGCATCGCGGGTGTGGGTGGTCGCCGACGGTCAGGTCGTGGAAAGCAGCTTCGATCCGACAGATCTGGGTATTCCGGCCTCGACCCCGGAGTCCTTGGTCGGTGGCGACCCGACTCACAATGCTGCCGTCGTGCGAGAGGTGTTCGCCGGCACCGCTGGCCCCATCCGCGACATTGTGCAACTCAATGCCGCGGCCGCCATCGTTGCTTTCGAGGGGCCGGTGTTCGACGTTCCGGTCGCCGATCAATTGCGCGAGCGGTTCGCTCGGGCAGGTCAGGCCATCGACTCCGGTGCCGCCGCCGCACTGTTGGAAACCTGGGTCGCGGCCACCGGGCGCGCGAAGGCCTGAGTTCGGCCCGGGGAGACCGACCCGATCAGCCCCGGTGTGGTGCGGCTAGCTCAGTGCTGCATTGAGGAGCAATGCTGCGGGGGCGCCCAGCAGCAGGGCGGGGCCGTAGGCGAATTGGTGGCGTCCCTGCAGGCGCACCACGATTGCCCAGATAGCTCCGATGAGGGTGCCCAGCAGGAACATCCAGTACAGAACCTGGGGGCTGGTGGCACCGCCGACGACGCCGAGAACGGCGGCCAGTCGTACATCGCCGAAGCCGAACTTCTCACCGCTGAATCTCCACAGCAGCCAGAACAGGCCGGCGGCGGTGGCGGACCCGGCTGCCGCCCACACCAGTGACCACGGATCGCTCCGCAACCAAGCGCTCGCGAGGGCGCCCAGGCTCACCAGGGTCAGAGTCAGATAGCTGAGCCGGAAGGGGAGGAAGGTTGTCTGGGCATCGATCAGGCCCAGCACAGTGCCCAGACTGATCAGCGGGAGCCACACCGGCCACAGCGACGGATCGATCAGCGTTAGACAGAGCCAGCCCAGACTGGCGGTGATTCCCAAGGTCAGCAGCCGGAACCGACGGGTCGCGAGTTTGTCGAAGCGCACCTGCGGCGCCTCCTGCGGAGCGGGGAGCCAGCTCAGCAGGAGTGGTGTCAGTGCGACGCAACACACGGCGAGCAAAGCAGCGGTCGCTGCGGCGGCCAGGGGTGGGGTGGGCACGACCGGCAGCCTAGCCGGTGGTCCGGTATTGCAGCCGGGCCGACTGTGCCAGCAGTGCGGTGAGACGACTACAGGTCGGGGAAGCCAAGGTCGCCGATAGCTCGCTGCGGCTGAGTCGGCAGTAGCGCGCCAGTTGGCTCGGAGGGCAGCCATCGGCCAGTAAAGCGGCCAGGATTCGGCTGGTGTCGTGTGCCGGTACCTGCTGGCGGCTGAGTTCAGCCAGAGTGTGATGGGTCAGTCCCAACAGCCGCTGTGCGGTCTCGGCAGGCAGCTTCTCTAGGCGGCGGCTGCCCGGTGTGTTCAGCAGCCGTCCGACCAGTCGATGGGGTACTTCGGCGGCCAGCGCCATTACCGGCCAGGGCAGGCCGGTGCGGTCAAGGAGGAGCCGAAGGTGGGCACGGAAGGGTGCAGAGTGCACCCATGAGTATTCGCTTCTGAGGGCAGTCACACCCGAGAAGGTCGAAAAAAGGGCGCCGGTGTGAGCCGGCGCCCCTGATTCTCAGGATTATTTCAGCGTTGTGCCTTGGTGAAACCAGCCTCCTCGGCGGCTTCCTCGCTGACGAACCACACCTCGGCGCTGGTGCGCTCATAGGACGCACTGCCGGGAACGTGATACTTCTTCGAACGGTCGTTGCCCTTGATGGTGAAGCCTTCCGGCGGTTCGTCGCCGACGTAGGAGCCTTCGCCGTAGGGGCTCTCATCGGTGAACTCGTCGGTATCGGCATCGCCGATGATCGGCTCGTCGACCTCGGGGATCTCGGTGGTGTCCTCGACGTCGGCTTCGTCGTCGGCAACCGGATCGGCGACGTAGGCGCTCTCCCTCGGCGTGTAGGTCTCCCAGCCGGTGGACGGATCGGCGACCAGCTTCTTGATGGCGACGGCCACACCGGCGAGCACTGCGCCAGCCAGCACGATCTTGCCGAAGGTCTTCCAACCGGACTTCTTCTTTTTGCTGGTGGCCTTGTCCAACTGGGCAGCCAATGCGGCGGAGGCTGCCGCCACTTTCAGCTCGGTGGCCAAGGGCTGCTCGGCCAGCATCTTCAATTGCTGGGAAAGCGCAGGCAAGAACTCGTCTTGAACCTTTTCGCGAGCGGAGTCAATGACTGGGGGGATTCGCTCGAGCACGTCATCGACAGCCGGTCGCACCCGATGGACGGTGTCATTCACCGCCGGGGTGACCCGACCGATGGCATCGTCCAAGGTCGGCTGAACCTTTTCGAACGTCCCGGACGCGAAGCGGGCGCTGCGGATGCCGACATCCTTCAAGGCAGGGCGCACTTTGGAGTAGGCCTGATCGGCGAGGTAGCCCCCGTCGTGCAGCGCCTGCACTACGTACGGAGTCAGGTACTCGACGGCTGCCTGAGTGTTGTTTTCGACCGCCTTGAGCAGTTTCTCGGTCTTCACGGCGCCTCCGGTATCTCAGTCGGGGTTGTTGCACTCCACCGTACCTGTCGCGAGCCGGGTTATCACGTGCATCTGTCAGGATGGGCGCTATCGAGAAAGGACTACCTGATGGCCCAAACCGCCACATTGCATACCAACCACGGTGACATCGTGATCACGCTGTACCCCGATCAGGCACCGAAGACCGTTGCCAATTTCGTCGGGTTGGCAACCGGCACCCAGGAATACCACGACCCCCGCACCGGGCAGGCGACCACCGGGCAGTTCTATGACGGCCTGACCTTCCACCGCGTCATTGACGGCTTCATGGCCCAGGGCGGCGACCCCACCGGCACCGG
>DMIX01000014.1 GCA_003451975.1 Propionibacteriaceae bacterium | reverse complement strand
AGCCTGATGCGCGCATCGTGGTGCTGGAGCAGCGCTTCGCCGGCTTCGGAGCCTCCGGACGCAACGGTGGCTGGTGTGTGAACTCCATAACCGGCGACCGCGAGCAATACCTGCACAGCCACGGACGCGACGCCGTCATCGCTTTCCAACAGGCCATGAACGACACCGTCGATGAGGTCGTCAGCGTTGCAGCCGCCGAAGGCATCGAGGCCGACGTCGTCAAGGGTGGCGAGTTCAACGTCGCCTACACCCCCGCCCAGGCCGCACGTATGAAGGCCTTCTACGACAGCGAAGCGACCTGGCCGGTCACCGACATCGAACTGCTGTCGGGCGCCGAAGCCCAATCCCGCATCAACGTCGACAACGCGCTGGGTGCCACCTGGCAACCCCACTGCGCCAAGGTGCACCCGGCCAAATTGGTTCGCGGACTAGCCCAGGTGGTCGAAGCCCTCGGCGTCCAGATCTACGAGAACACCACGGTGCAGCAGCTCAGCTCCGGCAGCGTGCGCACCGAGCACGGCGTGGTGCGCGCCGAGGCCATCGTGCGCGCCACCGAGGGGTTCACCGCGAACCTGGCCGGCGAGCACCGCACCTGGCTGCCGATGAATTCCTCCATGATCGTCACCGAACCGCTGCCCGCCGATGTCTGGGCTCAGATCGGCTGGGACGGCCGCGAGGCTCTGGGCGACTACGCCCACGTCTACATGTACGCCCAGCGCACCGCCGATGACCGCATTGCCTTCGGCGGACGCGGGGTGCCCTATCGCTACGGTTCCCGGGTCGACACTGACGGCACCACTCAGCAGCAGACCATTGACGCGCTGACTGCACTGCTGCGCCGTTTCTTCCCGGCGGTGAGCGAAGCCGCCATTGATCATGCCTGGGCCGGTGTGCTGGGCGTACCCCGAGATTGGGCAGCTACCATCGGCTTCGATCACGCCAGCGGACTGGGCTGGGCCGGTGGCTATGTGGGCACTGGGGTGGCCACCACCAACCTGTCCGGGCGCACTATGGCCGACCTCATCCTGCGCCGCGACACCGAGCTGACCCGGCTGCCTTGGGTGGGACGCACCGTCCGTAAATGGGAGCCCGAGCCGCTGCGCTGGCTGGGGGTGCAGACCATCTATGCGGCCTATCGCGCCGCCGATCGCGCCGAGTTCGCCGGACGCCCGACCACCGCACCAATCGCCAAGGTGGCTGACCTCATTTCAGGACACTAGGGCCGCGGAATCAGCACCGAAGTCTTGTCCTTGTAGGCCTCGTAGTCGGGCTGACCTCCCCATTTGGTATCGGCTTTCGCTTCCAGCAGCGGGATCCCACTGGCCTTGGTGATCAGCACCATCACGAACAGTGGCGACAGCATGCCGACCCACTGCCAGCCCTGCAATACCGGCAGCGTGACGATGGCCACACCGATCCACAACACGATTTCGCCGAAGTAGTTGGGGTGACGTGACAACGACCACAGCCCGGAGTCGATGAACCGTCCGGCGTTGGCCGGATCTGCCTTGAACCGCGACTTCTGCAGATCGGCGACCACCTCGAAACCTAGGCCGAACAGCCACACCACCAGCCCTACCACCGCGAAGGCGTCGAAGGCCACCCGATGCTGGGAGGTCATCGCAATCCACGCTGCAGCGGCGGTCATGGTCACCCACAACCCCTGCAGGGTCCACACCTGAGCGAATGGCAGGAAGGACTGCTTGATCTCATCGAAGCGGTCGTCCCCGCCGGCGCGTCGTACCCGCGTGAACAAGAAGGTACCCAGGCGGACCGCCCACAGCGCCACCATGGCGGCCAACAGCCAACTGCGGGCATCCATCATCGGCGTGGCTATTGCCAGGGCCACCGTGATGCCGATGAAGGTGAGACTTCCGGTGAGGTCGAAGAACCGTTCGGTCCGCGCCGCAAACGACGGTACGAAGACGATCCATTGCACAACAAAGGCAATCAGCACAGCGGCGGCAAATAGCCCGAAGCCCCCGACGGCGAAGCCGCCTTGACTTCCGGCCAGCGCCATCCCGGTGCCGATCAGCAGCGCGGCGAGCACCGCCACCAGAGCACGTCGATTCGAATTGTTCATGAATACTCCTGGGGTCTGGGTATTTCCACTATCTTGTCGGCGGAATCTTCCCCTGGCCAGCGGTGTTTGTGCTCATAATCGAATTGCCCACTGAACCGGTGGGAGGTCTACTGATCCCCACCCGGCTTGCACCCCCAGGAGTTGGCATGGAAGAAGTAACCAGTTCGGTCGCCGTTGACCTGACCGAATACCGCAACGTCAGCGATCTGCTCGCGCATCGACTCGCGGTGGCGCCAGACCACGTCGCCTTCGACGTGCCCGATCCCGACCGTGGTCGCTGGAGACCGGTTACCACCGCGGAGTTCGCCCAGGATGTCGTTGCAGTCGCTCAAGGTTTGATCGCTGCGGGGTTGGAGCCCGGAGAGTCGGTGGCGATCATGGCCGAGACCCGCTATGACTGGGCCGTCTGTGACCTGGCGGTGTGGTATGCCGCCGGCGTGGTGGTCCCCATCTATGACACCTCCGCCCCGGCCCAGGTTCGTGCCATCGTCGCCGATGCCGAAGTGGGAATGGCCATCGCCGGAGGGCAGGCTCAGGCCGAACTGCTTCGCTCCGCCCTCATCAAGCAGGGCCATGCCAATCCGCTGGTCTGGGCGATGGACGCCCAGCCCGGCGCGGATCTGGCCGCATTGGCCGACCTCGGACGGCGCATCTCTCCGGCCCAGGTGGAGGAGCGCCGGGTCCTGGCCGATCTGGACTCGGTGGCCACCATCGTTTACACCTCCGGCACCACTGCCAATCCCAAGGGCGTCAATCTGACCCATCGCAACTTCGTGGGCCAGGTGCTCGGGGTGGCAGCCAGCTACGAACAGATCGTCACCGAAACCGGCAATACCGTTATCTTCCTGCCGCTGGCCCATGTGCTGGCCCGGGCCCTGCAACTGATTTGCATCGCCAAAGGCATGCGGATCGCGCATGTGGCTCAGCCCAAGCAGGCGGTCGCCTCGCTGCGGGCGCTACGTCCCACCTTTCTGGTCGTCGTGCCACGGGTATTGCAGAAGATGGAGGACGCCGCTGCCCAGAAAGCCGCCAGGATCGGCCTGTCTCGCGTGTGGCAGGCGGCCAAGCGCACCGCGATCCAGGCGGGCCTGGACGCAGAAAGTGCCGACGCCGGCCGGCCGGTGCATCGCCGCTGGACCGACTCGCTGCGCTACGTCGGGTTCGACAAGCTCTTCTATGGCACGCTGCGCGCCAAACTGGGTGGACGCATCGACTATCTGCTGTGCGGCGCGGCCAGCCTGAGCCCGGAGTTGTCACTGCTGTTCCGGGGGATGGGCGTCCCGATCGTGGAGGGTTACGGCCTGACCGAGACCACGGCACCGATCGTGGCGAACCTGCCCGGAGCGATCCATTCCGGCACCGTGGGGGTGCCGCTGCCGAGTAGCACAGTGCGCATCTCCGACGCCGGCGAGGTGCTGGTTCGCGGGATCGGGGTCTTCGCGGGCTACCGGCACGGCGAAGACAACGCCGACGCCTTTGTGGACGGGTTCTTCCGAACCGGTGATCTGGGCGCCCTCGACGCCGAAGGACGGCTGCGGCTGCAGGGTCGGTTGAAGGATGTGATCGTCACCGCTGCGGGAAAGACCGTCTCACCAGCCTTCTGGGAGTCGACAGTAGAAGCCGACCCGCTGATTGCCCACGCCGTGCTGGTCGGTGAAGGTAAGCCCTATCTGGGTGGTCTCATCCTGCTCGATACGGAGGCCGTGCAATCCTGGGCTGTCCATCACGCCTCGGCGGTGCTCCCGAAGGTGCCCCCGGACGGAGACCCGCTCCCGGTGCAGAACGCGGAGTTGATCGCGGCGGTGAATCGGATCGTGGAACAAGTCAATCGAGGGTTCTCCCCGGCCGAGCAAGCCCGCAGGATCGTGGTCCTGATGGCCGATCTCAGTGAGGCTGGCGGCCTGGTGACGCCCACGATGAAACTAAAGAAGCCCGCCTTCACTCAACGGGTCGCCGACATCATCGACCACCTGTACCGCGGCACCAGCGCGGGAGTTTGACCGATAGCCCGCGCCTTCGCCGCGGGCGGCGGTGGCTCGGCGTTAACGAAACCTCAAACGTGTCCGCCTTCTCACAGCCGGTCCCTAGGAAGGCACACAGCTAGCTCAAAGGCCGCCCCCGGACTCTGGACATGTCCTTAGCTACACAGCCCAGAGAGGGTGAGCCCAATGCCCACCACCCCAGCCGTCAACAAAGCCCGCTTTGCGGTCGCCGCTCTGATCGCCGGATCAACCGTGGCCACCGGAATCATCACCTCAGCCCTGATCGGTTCGAACCTCATCACCGCAGCCTCGTCGTCCGCCGAAACCACCACCGACACCGGTGTCACCTCCGGTACCAACACCACCGGCGGCTTCGACGACGAGAACGAGAACGAGCACGGGACCTCGAGTTCGAACAACTCCAGTTCCTCCAACACCAACTCGAACCCGCAGACCGGTGGCTTCAACCAGACCGGCGGGGTGTCGGCCGGTAGTGGCACCGGCCAGACCAACACCCGCGGATCGTGAGCCCGCAGATCATGAAGATTGAAGGGCGTCTTTACGCCGATTTGAGGTTGGCCGCCGCGGCTTTCAGCACTCTTGAGAGCGACAACACGGGTGTGGGCACCCCGAGCCCCTCCCCGCAACTCAGGAGTGAACACTATGGACACCCCCGCACTGGCCAAGACTCGACTGGCCGTCAGCGCACTGCTGGCGACCGGGGCCTTGGGAACCGTCGGCATCTCAGTGGCTTTGGCAACCAGCCAGATCGCCGAGGCCGAGACCCCCTCGCCATCGGCCTCCGAGACGACCGGAACGGCAAGCGCCACGCCGTCGGCGAGCAAGACCGCCGCCGCGCCGAAGGCCAAGAAGGTCAAGAAGCCCAAAAAGCCCAAGGCCACCACGGCACCGGTGGCGAAGCCCGTCGTCAAAGCCCCGGCGGCGAAGAAACCGGTGGCCAAGAAGCCGGTGGCCAAGAAGCCGGTCGTCAAAGCCCCAGCTCCCAAACCCGTGAAGAAACCACCCCAGACCAAATCGAAGGGATCCTGAGTCATCATGAGCAGTTCCACCGCGGTTCTTGATCGCAGCACCGTTCCGGCCGTCGGCACCTTCCGGGCCATCGGGACCAGTCACGAGATCCTGGCCACCCGACCCGAGGCGCTCGAGCCGGCCCTGCGCTACGCCCAGGACCATCTCGCCGCGGTGGACGCTGCCTGCTCACGCTTCCGCGGCGACTCCGAGATCAGCCGCCTGGCTGACCTGGCCGCCGATTCCGACGCGTGGTGCTACGGCTCCCCGTTGCTACTGGATTACCTCGAAGCCGCCCGGCACGGCGCCCGCATCAGCGACGGTCTGGTCGACTTCAACGTCGGCACCGCCCTGGTGGATGCCGGCTACGACGAGGACATGGATGCCGTGCTGGCCCGCGACCACTTCCTGGTCACCGCCGTTGGTCACGTCCCCGGCTGGGAGCGCGTCACCGTCACCGGATCGGGACGCATCAACGTCCCGCAGGGCACCCTGCTCGACTTCGGCGCCACCGCGAAAGCCCATGCCGCCGACATGATCGCTCGCACGCTGGCGATGCGGCTGCCCGGCGGATTCCTGGTGAATCTTGGTGGTGATATCGCCACCAGCGGCGAAATCCCTGATGGGGGCTGGAACGTCGGAATCGAAGCAGCCGACGGCGCGTTGCGACAGGTCGTGGCTATCACCAACCAGGCGATCACCACCTCCTCCACCCAGAAGCGCGCTTGGAGCACCGATCGCGGCGTCGCCAATCACATCATCGATCCGCGAACCGGCCTTGTGGTCGAGCGGGTCTGGGGGCAGGCGAGCTGCGTGGCCGCCACCGCCCTCGAAGCCAACACCGCTTCGACAGCGGCGCTGGTGCTCGGCGCCGAAGCCCCGTATTGGCTTGCTGAGCGGGGCGTCTCCGCCCGACTGGAGCGCCTCGACGGCAGCGTCGTGACCGTCAACGGCTGGCCTGAAGATGATGCCTTCGACGCCCCCGACCCCCGCGAATCTCAATCCACCATGAAGCCAGAAGGAGTCTGACCCATGAGTAGCGAACTGCTGTGGTACCTCTCTCGGGCCACCGGCGTCGTCAGCATCGTGCTGCTCACCGTGGTGGTCGTGATCGGAATGGTCACTGCCGGCCGTCGGCGTCCCCACGCCGACCGGGCCACCATTGCGGCAGGCATCCACCGCTGGCTGTCTTTGGGAATGACGGTCTTCATCGCCACCCACATCATCACCGCCGTGGCTGAAGGCTATGTCGACATCAGCTGGCTGTCGGTCGTGGTGCCGTTCACCTCGGGCTACGAGACGGTGTGGATCGGCTTCGGTGCCATCGCTATCGATCTGTTGGTGACCATCATCGTGACCAGCCTGCTGCGACACCGCATCTCCGAGCGCTACTGGCGTGGCATTCACTGGGCCTCCTACGGCCTGTGGCTGTTCGCCATCATCCACGGCTTCGCCTTGGGCACTGCCGACCAACCGATCCTGCAAGGCATCACCTTGGCCTGCGGTGTGGTGGGAGGTCTGGCCGCCAGCTGGCGGGTCGCCGTGAGTCACGCCGACACCGACCGTCGTCAGGAAATCAAGTCCCAGGAGTGGGTATGAGCAACATCATCGAACTGATCAACGCCGCCGGACTGACCGGTCGCGGCGGGGCCGCCTTCCCCAGCGCGATCAAGATCAAGGCAGCCAAGGAGAACAAAGCCCGGCTCATCGTCAACGTCTGCGACGGCGAGATCGGTGCAGCCAAGGATGGCTGGGTGGTCGCCAACCACCTCAACGAACTGCTTGAAGGCGTGGCGTTGATCACCTCCGGCCACGCTAAGCCGATCTTCGCCGCCCACCGCGATTCCACGACGGCCCGGCTGTTGGCCGCGGCCGGTTTGAAGGTGTTGGAGGTCCCGCACCGCTATGTGTCCTCTGAGGAGACCTCACTGATCTCCTTGGCCCACGGCGGGACGGCGCGTCCGATGACCAAGAAGGCGCCCTTCGTCTTCGGTGGCCAGCGCAGCGACGGTAAACGCATCAGGCCGACGGTGGTGCTCAACGCCGAATCGGTGTGGCGGGTCAGCCAGATCAGCCGTCGCGGCGTGGATTGGTTCCGCTCCTACGGCACCGACGCCGAGCCCGGCCCGCGGCTGGTCGCGGTGGGCGGCTTCGTCAGCACGCCCAGCATTATCGAGGCTGCCGCCGGCATCCCGTTGATGGACCTGATCAATCTGGCTGGCGGCTTGGACCCGTCGGTGCGCTTCGTCGGCGTCGGCGGCCTGGGCGGCATCCTGCTCACCGCCGATGAGGCACGCTCCGCGATCTGGGACACCCCGACCATGAAGAGCTACGGCGGTGGTCTGGGGCCGGGCATCATCACCGTGTGGGATCCGCGCCAGGCCGCCGCGCATACGGCCGGCGCCATGATCGCCTACGGTGCCGGCGAATCGGCCGGACAATGTGGGCCGTGCATGTTCGGACTCCCGGCGCTGTCGGCGGATTGGAATGCGTTCGCGATGCATCCCGGCGCCGACAGCCACCGACGCCTGCAGAACCGGCTCACCCTTTTCGAACGTCGCGGCGCCTGCGCTCACCCTGATGGGGTATCCCGATTCGCCACGTCGGCACTTCGGGTTCTCGGCCCCGAGCTCCTGCAATCCCAGCCGTACTTCGCTGGCGGAAACCAACCCACGGAGGTGCTCAGCTATGTCTAATGCCCGAGCAGTCGAATCAGAGCTGGCCCGCATCGGTATCGATCGAGTGTTGTGCACCGGCCATGGGATCTGTGCGCGCACCCTTCCCGAAGCCGTGGCTCTCGACGAGTGGGGTTACCCCATTCTGGCAACGGATGCGGTGCCTCCCGCTGACGCGAAGCTGGCGGTCAAGCTGTGTCCGGCGCGGGCTTTGTTCCTGCGCTGAAAGCCCGCAACGCCGGCAGTGAGGCCAGCGCCAAGAGCATCGTCACCAGGCCAAAAGCGGCCACCGCGACGAATCCCGCCGGGTAGTCGGCCAGGTCGATGACGTGGCCACACACGCTGGAGCCGATCGCCGCACCGATGCCGATGCCGGTGCCCATCCAGGCCAAACCCTCGGTGAGTTGGGCTTCGGGAACCAGCCGGCCGATCAGGCTGTTGCCATTGATGAGAGTGGGGGCGACGGTCACTCCGAAGAGCATGCCGATCAACGTCAGCATGATCACCGAATTCACAGCGAGCAAGGCGGCGGCAGCGGCGAACATCGCCACGACGATCACCACGAAACGCAGCCAGAGCGCGGACTTCCACGCCCGGATGCCGTACAGCAAACCGGCCAACGCCGAGGCCAGCGAGAACATGCCCAGGACCACTCCCGAGGCGGCGCGTTGGTCCCAACTGGTGGTGGCCGCAACCACCGTGACGTCGATACCGCCGAACATGGCTCCGATCAGCAGATTGACCACGACCACAGCAACGACCCCGGGGAGCATGAGGACTTTGCCGGGTCCTTGGCGTCGCGCCATGCCGGTCAGTGCCACGACCCGTGGCTCGGTCGCTCGCTGGCTGTAGAACAGCGTCGCGCCGAGCAAGGAGAAGACCGCTGCAGCGAACAGCCCGGACGCCGGGTGTACTCCCACCGCCAATGCGGTCGCGATCACCGGGCCAACCATGTAGGTGACCTCGTCAAGAGTGGATTCCAGTGAGAACGCGGTGTGCAAGGCGGGGGAGTCGCTGAGCAGATGCTTCCAGCGTGCCCGAACCAGAGCACCGGGGGAGCCGCCGGCAGCCCCGGCCACGACCACCGGCACCACCAGCGTCCATGCTGGCAATTGCAGCAGTGTGAAGCCGACGACCACCAGCAGTGCCAGCGCTGACACCACTGCCGCCGGATACATCACTCTGCGCTGCCCAAAGCGATCCACCAGGTTTGACAGCAACGCCGTGCCGATCGCCCACGACACCGCCCACACCGCGGTGAGGACCCCGGCCAACCCATAGCTGCCGTACAGCGCCGAGACCATGAGTACCAGTCCCAGGCCCAGCATGGCCTGACCGGAGCGTGCCAACAGGCCGGCGGCGGAGAATCGGAGAGCCCCCGGGAGTCTCAGAATGTCCCGGTAGCTGCGCACTCGGTGATTCTCCCACGAGGTAGCCCTACCTCTACCCACACTGACCGGTCAGCGCCAATGGAAAACCGACGGCAAGCGGCTTTGCTGGGACTATGAACACCAACCAGATCCCGACCGCTGTCCCGCCCGCTCCGCCGGCGCCACCCAGCGCCATCCTGCAGGCCCGCGCGCTGACCAAGACCTATGGTCAGTCCTCGATCCAAACCCTCGCCCTCGACGGGGTTGATCTGAGCATCCAAGCCGGGGAGTCCCTGGCGATCATGGGACCCTCCGGCTCGGGGAAGACCACCTTGTTGCACCTGCTTTCTGGGGTGCTGGAGCCCACCGCCGGATCGGTCACCTGGTGTGGGAAGGATCTGCAGTCGCTGAAGGATGCCGAGCGCACCAGACTGCGCCGCTCAGATTTCGGCTTCGTCTTCCAGTCCGGGCAGTTGCTTCCCGAACTCCCGGCAGAGGAGAACGCGGCGCTGCCCTTGATGCTGGGCGGTATGCCGCGGGCACAGGCGGTGACTGCTGCCCGTGAACAGCTTCGCAAGCTGGGACTGGCCGGCTTGGAGGCCCGTCGTCCGGGGGAGATGTCGGGTGGGCAGGCTCAACGGGTTGCCATTGCGCGCGCGCTGGTCGGGCAGCCGGGAGTGATCTTCGCCGATGAACCCACCGGTGCTCTGGATCATGCCACCGGGTGGGATGTCATGCGGGTTCTGCACGACTCCGCCGCAGCTACCGGTGCAGCCCTGGTGGTGGTGACCCACAACCCCGAGGTCGCTCATTGGTGCTCCCGGACGGTCAGCATGGCTGACGGACGTGTCGTCGCGATGGCCACCCAAAAGCCTGCCGTTGCGCAGCCGACAGCGGCGGTGTTGCGATGAGCACCGCACGGCTGTGGTGGTTGCTACAGCAGCGCTCGCGTCGGGAGAAGTCGGCGGCTACCCGCTTCACCGGTGTGCTGGCCGTGATCGCCTTCGCTGCGACCTCGGCGGTGGCGCTGGTCGTGGTGGGGGGACTACAGGCCTTCATTCGTCGCGGTGCTGACCCCACCTTGTTGCCGTCGGATCCTGGCGTCGGGGGCTTCTATGTGATCTTGGCCTGGATCGCGGTTTTCCTGCTGCTGGTGCCGCTGAGCACCCTCGGGGCGGCTGCGGCCCGACTGGCGATGGCGCGTCGCGACGAACGGCTGGCCGCGTTGCGCTTGGTCGGGGCCACCCGTACCCAAGTGGGCGCACTGACCTTGGCCGATGCTGGGCTCCAAGCCGGGCTCGGGGCGGTCCTGGGAATCGTCGGCTACCTGGCTGCGCTTCCCGCGTTGAGTCTGTTGAGCTTCGAAGGGCGCGCATTGAGCGTGGCTGAACTGTGGGTGGGGCTGCCGTTGCTGCTGGCGACCATCGCCGCGGTGGTGGCCGTGGCCTTGATCTCGGCACTGAGCAGCCTGCAGCGGGTCTCGATCACCCCGCTCGGCGTGGCGGCCCGCGCCTCGATGCCGCTCCTGAGTGCCTTCCGTCTCGTTGTGCTCGGGCTGGTGTCGATCGGTGGCGTGGTGGCGTTCAACGTCTTGGGCAGCGTGGCCGGCATGATCGGGATCGTGATCGCCGCAGGCTTCGTGGCATTGGGCCTGGCCACCATGAATCTGATCGGGCCCTTCGTTCTGCAGTTGGTCGGACGCATCACAGCCGCGCTCGCGCGTCGGCCGGAGACGCTGCTGGCCGGCCGGCGGCTAGCAGCGGACCCGAAAGCCGCCTGGCGCAGCGTCGGTGGGGTGGGTCTGGCCGCTTTCATCGCTGGAGTGGTGTCGCTGGTCGGCATGTTCGCCGAGGATCCGGCGAGCGGCTCTTCGGATCAGCTGCTGGTGACCGACCTGGTGACCGGTGGTCTGCTGACTTTGGTGATTGCCGGTGTCTTGGCCGCGGTCTCCACCGGTGTGATGCAAGCCGGGCGACTGATCGACCAGCGTCAGGAGTACCGCAATCTGGTGCTCGCTGGTGCTGAGGTGCGCATGCTCAGCAGGGCTCGCACCCGAGAGACCGTGATTCCGTTGGTGGCCGCCTTAGGTACTGCTACGGGTTCGGTGCTGATCGTGGTGGTGCCGATGATTGGGATGTCTGCCTACCTCAACCCGGCGGTGCTGATGAATTACGCGCTGAGCGTTCTCGGCGTTGCGGCTGTCGTGATGGTCGGAGCCTGGGCCAGTGGCTTCGTTGCTCGAGGCCTGACAGCCGATCTGCGCGGTTGACCTGGGAATCGACGGTGAAGATGGCCGAGGGTGGGTCGAGAGGCTCAGTCCTCGGCCACGACTTCACGGGTGGAGGCGCGCACCACCAAGGTGCCCGACAGGGTGAGCCGGGTCAGATGGATTGCATTGCCCTGCAACATCGAACTCAACTGGGCAGCGGCCACCCGTCCGGATTCCTGGAACGGTTGGCTGATGGTGGTCAGGCCGAGCGCTTCGGCCAGGGGGCCGTCGTCGAAGCCGGCCACCGACAGATCGGTAGGAGCCTCCAGTCCGGCGCGGCGCATGGCAGCCAGCAGGTAGCCGGCATTGCTGTCGGTGCTGGCGATCACCGCGGTGGCACCACTGCTCAGGATCCGGCGCAGCGCGTCGCCGGCGTCGGTGCTGTCCAGTTCGATGGCCTCCATTCGGCCGCCGGCGGCGTTGATGACTTCGCGTGCGCCGTCGAGGCGATGAATGCCGGAGGAGACGTATTCGAACGATTCCTGGTGATCGTGGAGGAAGGCCACCACGCGATGGCCTTGCGCCACCAGATGGCGCGCCAGAATGCGACCGTCACGCTCGTCGTCCTCCACGATGGTGGGCAGCAGATCGCTGTCGACATCCACCAGCAGCACCGGCATGCGGCCACCGGCCAGGGACTCCTCGGCGCTTTCGCTCAGCGGGACGCCCATCAGCACTACGGCGTCGTAGCGGGTGTTGATCGGCAGGGTATCCAGGAGGGGGGCGGCGTTCAGGTTCACTGCCGGCACATCCTTGACTAGGACTTCGACATTGTCCTTGCTGAATCCTTGGAGTAGGCCGCCGAGTCGCAAGGCGTAGCTGGGCCAGCTGGAGAACGGTGCGATCACTGCGACGGTGTGATGCCCGGGACGGGCCGAACCGGGTGTGCGCGTGGGCGGGGCATAGCCCACCTCGGTGGCCGCTGCGATGACCCGAGCGCGGGTCTCAGCCGAGACTCGTTGCGGGTGGTTGATGGCGAGCGACACCGTAGAGATGCTCACCCCGGCTTTCTCCGCGACCTGATAGATCGTCGGATTCTGCGGTGCGGTGGCCATGGCGAAAACCTCATCCCAAGAAACTCTTGTCGAAGTATTGCAGATCAGCCTACACTCCGTCGTAACGCTTGTATCGAAGCACTTCGACACGGGTGAGACGAGTACTCAACGAGGAGACGCGATGCAACTGTTGGCACGCAAACTGCTGAAGAGCCCGCTGCTGGCCAGCCTGGAGCCGGGGATCGCGGAATGGGTTCGGACCGACATCAGACTGCGTACCAGCCTGCGGCTGTTGCCGCGGCTGCTCTCCAAGAACTGGGCCGTGCGTCGAGCCGCAGAGCGGGAACTGTCCGACACCCTCGCCGCGGAGTTCGCCCTGCCGCCCGACCCCACGGTGCGAATCAGTGAACTCACTGTGCCGGGAACGACCCTACGGATTCGGCGCTATCGCCCCGCCGAAGATCAGCCGAGGTATCCCACGCAACTGTGGCTGCACGGCGGCGGGTTCACTTCGGGCACCCCGCTGGAGTTAGTCAACGATTCCGTGCTGACCCATCGGGTCACGGCCACCGGCCTCCAGGTGCTCGCGCTGTATTACCCGCTGGCCCCCGAGCATCCCTATCCCGCGGCTAAGGACGCAGCACTGATCGCTGCTCGGGCGATTCGGGAGCACAGTGCCGAACTCGACGTCGATCCCGATCACTTCGGCGCCGGCGGCAACTCAGCCGGTGCTGCGATCATCGCGAGTGCAGCATTGGCGGCAGGCGCGGCAGGCGAGCGCCTCTTCGATCATCTTCACCTGGAAGTGCCGCCGGGCACGCTGCGGTTCGATCTGTCCGAAGGAATCACCGATCCGATCGCCGGGCCGGTCGGTGATCAGGCGCAGGCCTTGATAGCGGCCTACCTGCCCGACGGGGCCGACGACGGGTTCGCCTCACCGGCTGATGCGGTCGAAGTCACCGGCATGCCACCGACCCTGATCATCGGAGCCGAGTTCGATCCGCTGCTGCCCCGCGCCGAAAGGCTGGCAGCGCGTCTGGAACAGGAAGGCGTCCCAGTGATCTGCGAAATCCTCTCCGGCCACCTCCACGCCAGTGCCTCGGTCACCGCCCGCAGTGACCGCGCTCAGGACTGGCAGCGCGTCACCAACGAATTCCTCCAATCGGCTTATGCCGCCTCACCGACAGGATCCCTCTCATGACCACCGTTTCCACCGGCTCTTCCGACAATGTCGGGGTCACCCCGGCCAGCCCGCTCGCCGGAGATGCCATCCTCGGCCAGCCGCAGGGACGGCAATTCCTGCCGTTCTACCTGCTCAGTTGGTTCGGGGTCACGATCGCCTTGGGCGCCATGCTGGGCGCAGCTATTCCGAAGGTCTTCTTGTTCTTCGACGAAGCACACAAGGAACAGAACACTGCCATCGTGACGGCCATCGGCGGAGTGGTGGTGATGATCATCACGCCCCTGTTCGGGCGGCTCAGTGACCGCACCATGGCTCGATGGGGAATGCGCAAGCCGTGGATGCTCGGCGGCCTGGCCGTCGGAATGCTGGGGGCCGTCGGCATGGCCGCCTCCACCGAGGTCGCCCCCATGGTGGTGTCGTGGGCGGTGGTCCAGATGGGATTCGGCTCGGTGAACATGGCCATCCATGCGTTGCTGGCCGACCAGGTCCCTGGCCGTATTCGCGCTCGCGTGGCTGCCGTGGCCAGCATCTCTGCGGCGATTGCGACAGTGCTCTCCGCAGCCGTGGTGGCCTCGCTTCCCAACGACGCTCCGGCGCTGTGGTTCTTGGTGCCGGCCATCGTCGGGGTCGCGTTGTGCCTGCCGTTGGTCTTCGGCTACAAGGATGCCGTCCGCACCGAGCCGTTACCGCCCTTCACCTGGCGGGAATTCGTCAACACCTTCTGGATGAGCCCGGTCAAGTACCGGGACTACTTCTGGGCGTGGATCTCACGGTTCCTGGTGACGATGGCGATCTTCACCGTCCAGTTGTTCCTGCTGTTCTTGATCGTCGACAACCTCGGTGTCTCCAAGGACGACGCCTCAGCGGTGTTGACCCAGGCCCTGGTCGTGTTCTTCGCTGGCAACATCGTGGCCGCACCGATCTTCGGCTGGCTCAGTGACCGTTGGCGTCGACGCAAGGCCATCGTGTGGATCTCCAATGTCTTCGCCGGCATTGCCTTGGCCACCATGATGTTCGCCCACGACCTGCCCGCCTTTTTCGCCGGGGTCGCTGTCCTCGGCCTGGCCCAAGGGGCCTTCGTGGCAGTGGACGTAGCGCTGATGACCGAGGTGCTGCCCAGCGCGCAGGACGCCGGCAAGGATCTGGGAGTCGCTGCCCTGAGCTACCAGTTGCCGCAGGTCATCGGCCCTGTCGTGGGCGCGGCCATGATCGCTGCGGTCGGCTACAGCGGGCTGTTCGTCATCGCGGCGATCATGACCGTCTTGGGAGGTCTGGCGGTGCTGCCGATCAAGGCTGCTCGCTGAGTCACCACGTGATGGTTTTGCCGGGGGAGTCANNCTCAGATCGAAGGCGGCCTGTTGGACACCAACTGGCATCGCTGGGCTGCCGCCGGACGCATCAAAGACGGCTCCTCGCCAGCGCGGGCGGCCGACCACTGGAACCGGGTTTCCGACGACATCGACCTGCTGGTCGAGTTGGGTATCAAGCACTACCGGATGGGGATCGAGTGGGCCCGGGTCGAACCCGCCCCGGGCCAATTCGATTCCGAAGGCCTGCAGCACTACCGCGACGAGGTCGCCGCGCTGCGCGCCGCCGGGATCGTGCCGCTGGTCACCATCCACCACTTCAACCTGCCGGGTTGGCTGGTCGATTCCGGCGGCTGGCTCGGCCCGGAGATCAAGTCGGCCTTCGGTCGGTTGACCCGTGTCCTGGTGACCGAACTGGGCGAATGGGTCGATGAGTGGATTCCGATCAACGAGCCGAATATCTACGCCACCCACGGCTACCTCTACGGGGAGTGGCCTCCCGGCGAGCGCTCGGCGATCCAGGCGCTGCGGGTCATGCAGATCGAGGCCGAGGTACACATCGCGGCCTACCAGATGATCCACGCCCTGCAGCCGCACGCGAAAGTCGGTTCCGCCAGCCATCTGCGGGCCTTTGCCCCGGCCGAACCTCGCAATCCGCTGCATCGGCTGTCGGCAGCCGGCGGTGAATACCTCTTCCAGCGTGCCCTGCTGAAGGCGATGAATACCGGTCGCTTCGACCCGCCGTTCTTCCGGCCGTCCGGGGTGGTGCCCGGGCGCTACTACGACTTCCAAGGCATCAACTACTACAGCCGTAGCACGGTGCGCTCGGTCGGCGACGGGGTGGCCGACGGGGTACCGGTCAACGATCTGGGCTGGGAGATCTATCCCGACGGTCTCATCGAGGTGTGCCAATGGGTTCACGATCTCTATCCCAGCCCGCTCTACATCACCGAGAACGGCACCTGCGACAACAGCGAGACGTTCCGATCGCGATATCTGTACGACCACTTGGCGCGCATCGCCGCCAGTGACCTGCCCATCCAGCGCTACTACCACTGGTGCTTCACCGACAACTGGGAATGGGCCGAGGGCGAGGTGCCCAAGTTTGGACTGGTGGAGTTGAACTACGAGACCCAGGAGCGAACCGTCAAGGACTCCGGACGCTTCTACGCCGACATCATCGCCAATCAAGGGGTCACCGAAGCCGCCTACGAACGCTGGGTCGCCGACCAGCAGTACCGGAAGAACTCCTAGATGGCAGCGCCGATCCAGGTCCTCGGCGTCGAGAGCGCGACGGGCCCGGTCTTCCACCTGCGCGGCAGCGATCTGAGCTATGTGCTGCGCGTCACCGGCCACGGGCACCTGGAACATGTCCACTTCGGGTCGCTGCTGGAACACCTGAGTGAGCCTGCTGACCTCGAGCCGTTGCTGCTGCAACATCCTGCGCAGAACGAGGGGGTGAATGAGGCGGAGGATCCGTCCTACTGGTTGGATCGACAGACCCTGGAGTGGTCGGGCTATGGACGGGGGGACTACCGGCTGCCTCCGATCGAGGTGCGGCGTAGCGACGGCGGTATGGTGACCGACTTCCGCTATCGATCCTTCGAGGTGCGTGACGGGGCGCTGGGCTGCACTGACGGTCTGCCCGCGGCGATCGGCGACTCCGAGCAGGCCGCCACGCTCATTCTCACCCTGGTTGATGCAGACTTGATGCTGGAGTTGTACTACACCGTCTTTGTCCAGGCGAATGTGATCGCCAAGCGAGTGGTGCTCACCAACACCGCTGCCCAAGCAGTGCGGATCCCTCGGTTGATGAGTCAGCAGCTGGATCTGATCAATCGTGGCTATGAGGTGATCACCCTCAACGGCGCGTGGATCGCCGAAGCTCATCCACATCGATCACCGGTGGCACCGGGGATCACTCTGAACTCCTCGACCACCGGTTTCTCGAGCAATCGGCACAATCCCGGGGTGCTGCTGGTGGCTCCCGACACGGGGGAGAACCACGGCGAGGCCTACGGCTTCAATCTGATCTATTCCGGAAATCACGTTACCGCCATCGAGCTCACCCAGCGCGGCCTGCTGCGGGTGCAATCGGGTATCAACCCGGTGGGCTTCGAATGGACGCTGCAAGCCGGGGAGCGCTTTGAGACCCCACAGGCCGTACTCAGCTTCTCGGCACACGGCCTCAACGGACTGTCGGCGAACTTCCACCGGTTTGTCGAAGGCCACATCGTGCGGGGCCCGTGGGCGCGACGGGCGCGTCCGGTGCTGCTGAACAACTGGGAGGCGACCAACTTCACCTTCACCCATCGCAAACTGGTGAAGATGGCCAGGCAGGCCAAGAGCCTCGGGGTGGAACTGTTCGTGCTCGATGATGGCTGGTTCGCCGGACGCAGCGACGACCACGCTGGGCTGGGCGATTACGGCGTCGACACCGACAAGCTGCCCCGCGGCCTGAGTGGGCTGTCGGCCGATGTTCGCGCGCTCGGCCTGGACTTCGGCCTGTGGGTGGAGCCGGAGTCGGTCAATCCTGATTCCGAGCTGTACCGGGCCCATCCCGATTGGGTGCTGCGCACCGCCGAGCGGGAGCCGCTGCCGGGACGCCACCAATTGATCCTGGACCTGACGCGGCCCGAGGTCCGCGACTACGTGGTGGACCAGGTGGGCACCGTGTTGGACGCCGCGGACGTCAGTTACGTGAAGTGGGACGCCAATCGCACCTTCGCCGACATCGCCTCGCCGAGCTGCCCGGCCGGCGAGGTGCTGCACCGCTATCAACTCGGTCTGTATGAGGTACTGAGAAGGGTCTTCGAGCCGCGCCCCCACATTCTGCTGGAGAGCTGCGCGTCCGGTGGCAACCGCTTCGACTTGGGCATGCTGTGCTTCTCCCCGCAGATCTGGGCCTCCGATTGCACCGATCCCATCGAGCGACTCACCATCCAGTGGGGCCTGTCGTACTTCTATCCGCCCTCGACCATGGGAGCCCACGTCACCGCCTCGCCGTCGGAGCAGACCCTGCGCGCCACACCGTTGTCGACGCGGTTCAACGTCGCTGCCTTCGGGGTATTGGGTTACGAGCTCGACCCGGAGGAGCTGAATGCCTCTGAGCGGACCGAGATCCGCTCCCAGATCGCGTTTTACAAGCAGTATCGCGAGCTGTGCCAGTTCGGGGCGCTGGTGCGTGCTGATCAGGTGCAGCCGGATCGAATGACCCTCACGCGACTGAATGCCGCCGGTGAGCCAGCCTTCGTGGGCGCTTTCCAAACTCGCGCGATCGCCGCGCAGCCACCGGAGCAGTTGGAGATTCCGCGCCTTGATCCGGCGGCCCACTACCGCGTCACGGCGGTGCCACACACTCTGGAGATCCGAGGTTTCGGGCGTCTGATCAACCGGCTCAGTCCGGTGCCGATCCGCGACGGGGGAGTGGTCCAGTCCGTGGTGAATAGGCATTATCGGATGCCCGCGGTCGCGCAGGAATACCGAGGTAGCGGGGCCACCTTGAGTCGATTGCGGCTGATTCCGCAATTCGACGGTACCGGCGCCGACGCCAATACCCGGATTCTGGGGGACTTCGGCTCTACGCTCTACCTCATTGAGAAGCTGGATTCAGCTCCGGCGATCACCGGGGGAGGGGACGAGAGATGAGCGCGACTCAGGAGGTGTCCGACGCGCGGCTGGATCGCCGCAACAAGTGGACCTTCGGTATCGGCACCGTAGGCCGCGACATGGTCTACACCCTGGTCAGCATGTACCTGATCTTCTTCCTCTCCGATGTGATGAAGATCCCCGCCTGGGAGTTCCTGTGGGTGAGCTCACTGATCCTGCTGGCCCGATTGGTCGACGCCGCGGCCGACATCGGCATGGGTGCTCTGGTCGACAACACCCGCACCCGCTGGGGCCAGTACAAGCCCTGGATCGCCGGCGGTGTGGTGGCCTCAGCCATTTTCACGGTGTTGCTCTTCAGCGATCTGGGCTTCTCCGGCTGGACGCTGATCGCCGGCTTCGCGGTGGTCTACCTGTTCTGGAGCTTCTCCTGGACCGCCAACGACATTCCGTACTGGTCGATGATGCCGGCGCTGACCATCGATCAGAAGCAGCGTGAGAAGTTCGGGTCCATCGCCAAGATCTTCGCCACCATCGGGCTGTTCACCGTCGTGGTGGCGGTGATTCCGGTCACCACGGCGCTGACACCGGTCGTCGGTGCGGTACCTGCCTGGACCTGGTTCGCCCTCGGGCTGGTGATCATCATGGTGCTGGGCCAGTTGGTGACGCTGATCGGAGTCAAGGTGCCGACCATCGTGGCCGCGCAGGAGCGCACCAGTCTCAAAGCCCTCGGGCGTGCAGTGTTCGGCAACGACCAGTTGTTGTGGACCGCTCTGGCGATGGTGCTGTTCATGACGGGCTATCTGACCACCACCACCTTCGGCACCTATTACTTCAAGTACGTCTACGGTGACGAGGCCATGTACTCACCGTTCGGCGCCGTGCTGGTGGCCAGCCAACTCCTGGGATACGGAATCTTCCCGTTCTTCTCTCGGAGATTCTCCCGGCATGCCCTGTTCACCGCCTCGATCGGACTGATCCTGGCCGGCTATCTGGTGTTCTTCTTCAGCCCGACCCACATTGCTTTCATCGCAGTGGCTGGATTGTTGCTGTTCATCGGTGACGCCTTCGTCACGATCCTGATGTTGGTCTTCCTCACCGACACCATCGAATATGGGCACTGGAAGCTGGGCCACCGTAACGGCTCGGTCACCTTCGCGGTGCAGCCATTCATCAACAAGGTGGGGGCGGCGCTGTCGACCCAGATCGTGGCGGTGATGATCGTGATCGCAGCGGTCAATCCCGACCGGCCTCAGGACGTCACCGCCGATGGTCTGTTGACGATCAAGATCGGCATGCTGGTGATTCCGCCGATTCTGATCGTGATCAGCTACCTGATCTACCGGGCCAAGTACCGCATCGACGCAGGCTTCTACGCCCAGATCGTGGCAGAACTGAAAGAGCGCGGCGAGCTGACCTGATCGGGCTAGGCCTTGCCGTCGCGGGTCTTCTCGGCGGCGGTGCGGGCCAAGGTGTCGACCTGTTCGTTCAGGGGGTGCCCAGAATGGCCTTTGACGTGTTCCCAGCGCACATCGCGGCCCCGCAGTCGCTCGGCGATCATTTCGATCGGCTCGCGATTGAGCACCGGCTTCTTGGCTGCCGTCTTCCAGCCCTTGGCCTGCCAGCCCGCCAGCCAGCGAGTGAAGATGTTGATCACATACATGCTGTCGGCTTGGATCAGCAGTGGGACCTCAGGCGGAAATGCCCCCAGGGCCTCATATACCGCCCGCAACTCCATGAGGTTATTGGTCGTTTCGGCATGACCGCCGGAATCGTGGCGGCCGTCTTCGGTCGCCCACGCCCAACCGCCAGGCCCGGGATTGCGCAGGCAGGATCCGTCGGTGGCGAGCACCACTCGTTCGCTCATCAGCAACTCACTGGGGTTGTTCGATCAGAGTCATCGTGACGTCGGATTGCTTCCCATCGCGGATCACGGTAGCCGAAACTGTGTCGCCCACCTCGGCAGTCAGCAACAGGTGGGAGAGCGCAAGGCTGGACGCCTGCTGGCCGTTGAGACCAGTGATGACATCACCGACCTGGATGTCGGCTCCAGCCGCGGGGCTGCTACCGGCAACGGCCTGCACGTACAGGCCCGGCGTTGCGGAGAGCTTGTCGGCCGTATTGGGGCTGATTTCGGCGACCGACAGTCCCAGCCACGGATGACCGACCCGGCCATGGGAAAGTAGATCGGCGGTGACGCGCTCGGCGATGGTGGCCGGAACCGCGAAGCCGATCCCCACGCTGCCGCCGCCGGCGACGCCGTCGGCATTGGGCACCGTCGAGATCGCGGTGTTCACTCCGATCAGGCGTCCTTCACAGGTGACCAGGGCGCCCCCGGAGTTGCCGGGGTTGATCGCCGCGTC
>DMIX01000366.1 GCA_003451975.1 Propionibacteriaceae bacterium | reverse complement strand
GGTCCGGAATGTTGTCCGAGGCCGATACGAACGCGTCGATGCCGTCACGTTGCACCAGTTCGGCATTGGCCGAGTAATCCGCGGATTTCGCCCGGCGGGTCTCCCAGGCGGTCGGCGGCAGCACCAGGGTGAGGCTGGCGAACCGACCCGGGTCGCGCAGCGCGGCGTGCAGCAAAGTTCCGGTGCCCATCGAGGTGCCCACAGCGTGCACCGACTCACCGGGCGCCAACTCATCCAGAATCTGCAAAAGATCACCGGCCAAAGCCGGCCAGGTGTAGCTGGACGGATCGTCATCGCCGCTGGATTCGCCATGCCCGCGGGCGTCGTAGCGCAGCACCCGATTGTGCTGCAATGCCTGCCCCAGATTCAGACCCATGGCGGCGTCCCGGGCCCGGCACGAGGTCAGCCCGTGCAACTGCACGGCCAATGGCCCATCCTGTCCAGCAATGTCGTAGTCGATACGGGCGCCACCGACGTCCAGGCCAGGCACAGGATCCTCCGAAAGTGCTCGATCTCGTAACAATGCGTTCGCATCTGCTGTCTAGGGTAAGGCGGCATGCGGCTGACGAACGTCACACAGATGGCGCTCCCACCAGGCAGACTGCTTAGTTTTGCGGTGAGCTCGGTCGGTGATCCCGGTGATGAACTCGTCGTGTCGTTCGACCAAGGACGCCATGTCGGCCTCGGGCAGCGCCCCGGATCGTGGATGGCGGTGGCGGCCCGGCTCCCGGAAGGCACCTCCCTGGATGGCCTGGCGCAGGCCTGGCGGGCGGTGCAGCGCCGCCACGGCAGCCTGCATACCGGCTTCCGCCAGGACCGTGACGGTATTCATCTCAACGACATCACCCTCACTGACGGGGAGTGGGTCGAGCACCACCTCGAGCCCGAGCAGGACCCGCGAGTCGTGCTGCGTGAACTATTCGACGCGGCCTGTGCCCCCTTCCAGCAGCCGTCCCACCGGCTCGCGGTGGTGCTTCCCGAACCCGATGGCGTCGATCAGCGTCCGCTGCTGATCCTGGGAGCCGATCACTGCCACGTGGACATGTGGTCCTTCCTGGTGATCCTGCGTGATCTGAACATCGGCCTGGCTGATGCTGCCGTCGGACGCCAGCCCTGCGCAGACCTGCCGCCGGCGGCCAGCTTCGCCGAGCACAGCGCCCTGCTGGCCGCCAAACCGCCGGCGCCGGCGCACATACACCAGCGCTGGCGTGAGATTCTGGCAGCCGAAGGGGGAGTGATGCCCACCTTCCCGCTGCCCCTCGGTGATCTCACCGACGCACCCGACCCGGTGGTCGAAGTCCGCGACTTGGTCGACGCCGACGGCATCGCAGCCTTGGCCGCCCAGGCGCACGCCCACGGTGTGCGGCTGCTGCCGTTGGCGGTGTCGGTGATGACTGAAGTGACG
Source organism: Propionibacteriaceae bacterium (assembly GCA_003451975.1). Taxonomy (GTDB): domain Bacteria; phylum Actinomycetota; class Actinomycetes; order Propionibacteriales; family Propionibacteriaceae; genus Propionicimonas. The sequence continues at coordinate 15,232 of DMIX01000366.1, read as the reverse complement.
GCCGAATTGGCCGGAGTGCCGCTGCGGGCAGTGCTCCCGGTCCACAGCCGCGACGAGGATCGCTGGCGCAACTCCGTGGGGTGGTACATCACCAACGCTGTGTTGGAGTCCGCCGACGCTGATCCGACGGCCTGCCGACAGGCGGTTCGGGAGGCTATCGCGTTGGGTTCCTACCCACTGGCGCCCATCGTGGAACCCTACGGCGGGATGCCTGTCGCTCCGGGTATGTTCGCCATCTCCTGGCTGGACACGCGTCGGCTTCCGGAGTTGGGATTCGACGCCGAAGTGCAGTATGTGTCGGCGGTGGTGCGTGACGACGGGGTCATGGTGTGGTTCATCGCCGCGGATGCCGGGCTGCACCTGCGCGCCCGCTACCCCGACACCGAAGAAGCTCGACGCAATGTCGGCGGCTGGCTGGATGCGGTGGCGGTGCGGTTGAGTGAACTTGCTAAGCAGTGATCCCCTGGTCAGTGCCGTGGTTTTCCGATCAGTGAGGTACCGTCGATAGCCGTAAGAGGGGTGGAACCGAAGTGAGACGAGCCTGGTTGCGCGCCGCCATTGTGCCGGTAGCGCTGCTACTGAGTGCTTGCGCTACCCAAAGTCCGATGTCCTCTTCGACGCCGGAACCGCCCTCACCAACACCGTCGGTCACGACGGCGGCGGAAACCGCGTTGACCGGAAACGGTGATGTGCCGCAGGTGTTGGATCCTGATCTGCTCGAACATTTGCCGGTGACGGTCCACTCCCAAAGCGGCTACCAGCAGCGCATCTTTGCCACGTGGCCGGAGTTCGGAAAACCGAAGATCGACGCAGCAATCCGCGGCTACTACCTGTCCACTATCAAGCAGTTCGAACAGGATTACCCTCAGCCCACCGACCCGGAGGCACCCTCACCGGAGTTGAACCTGGATTGGCATCTGCTGGCAGCCTCGCCTTCGATGATCGGCATCGTGGCCGACGGCTATCAATTCGCCGGGGCGGACGCCAGCGACCTGTGGCATTCGATGTGGTTCGACCCGAGCACCGACACGGTGTATCAACCCGCCGATTTGGTGAACAGCTACGCGGTCAGCACCGCGCTCGTCGGCCTGGAGCCCAGCCGGCGCACCATGGTGACCACGCTCGACTTGTCGCCGCTGGGATCAAACCCCTACGGCGCTGCGACGCTGGTGGCCTTCACCGGAAACGGTGACCTCATCGTCGGATTCGACGAGTGCCAAGTCGCCGCCTGTGTCGAAGACCGGGTGACGATGACCATTCCGGCCACGACTGTGGCGCCGATGCTCACCGCGGCCGGGAAACGGGCACAGGCCGCCGAGATGGATCCGGTAGACCCGACCACCACCGCCTCGGCCTCATCGCCCAGCCCGGTGCCGGTCGTGACGCCGCAGCCGACCGCCAAGAAGGTGAACTGTAAGAAACTCAAGTGCGTGGCGATCACCTTCGACGACGGCCCCGGCGCCTACACCAAGCAGCTCCTGGGATACCTCAAGGCCGGCAATGTGCCCGCGACCTTCTTCATGCTCGGTCAGCAGGTCGACACCTATCCGTCCACTGCGCGCGCCGTGGCCAAGGCCGGCCACGAAATCGGCGTCCATACCTGGAGCCACCGCGATCTGACGCGGCTCAGCCCGATTCAGATCGACAAGGAGATCACCTCCACTGTCGACATCATCCGCAACGAGACCGGTGTGACGCCGACGCTGCTGCGTCCGCCCTACGGCGCGGTGAACAGCACCGTAAGGAAAGAAGCACGAAAGGCCGGATTGGCCGTTGTGCTCTGGAATGTCGACACCCTGGACTGGAAGACCCGCAGCACCCCGAAGACGGTGAAAGCCGCGCTGCGTGATACCCGTCGGGGATCGATCATTCTGCTGCACGACATTCACAAGACCAGCGTGGCTGCCGTGCCCGACATCATCGCCGGGCTGCAGGCCAAGGGCTACACCTTCGTGACGGTGACCGACCTACTGGGCAACCCGCAGCCGGGCGTGATGTACCGCTACGGACGCTGAGTTGCGCCTGCGCCGCCTTCACCGGGTCCCACCACATTGTCCAAGGGCTCACCGGCGAGGACATGCTCCAGTTGACGACGCAGCAGTGCGGCCACCCTCGGATAGGTCGCGGTGGTGTTGGCGCCCTGATGAGCGGTGATGATGGTGTGGGGTGCGTGCCACAGTCCGTGTCCGGTCGGCAGCGGCTCCGGATCGGTCACGTCGAGGGCGGCTCGCAGCCGTCCGCTGCGTAGTTCGGCCAGCAGTGCTTCGGTGTCGACGACCAGACCTCGGGCCACATTCACCACTAGCGCTCCGTCCGGGAGTACCGCCAATGCCCGCGCATCCAGCAGGTGATGAGTCTGTTCGGAGTAGGGCACCGTCACCACCACGATCTCGGCTGAGCGCAACAGTTCCGGCAGCTCCGCGACCGCGTGGACGCCGTCGCGGGCGCTGCGTCCGACCATGGTGAGATCGACTTCGAAGGGCCGCAGCCGGGCGGCCACTGCCTGTGCGACCGAGCCGGCACCGATCACCAGCACTCGGCGATCGGCGAGCGAGCTGAGTTCAGGGCTGTGCCACTGTTCGGCACGCTGCGCGTCGATCGCCTCGACCAAGCCCCGCTGGGACGCCAGCAGCAGTCCAATGGCTAACTCGGCGGTGCCAGCGGAATGGATACCTCGACCGTTGCATACCGTGGCGTAGGCCGGTGTCAGCGGCAGGGCGTGTTCATAGCCAGCCGAGGGAAGCTGCACATAGCGAAGCCGGGGGAGTTCAAACAGACGGCGCCAGCGTTGCGGCTGCACCCAGTAGTGGCCGATCTGAACCAGTTCGACCCGTTCGGCGATGTCGGCCGGCAGCGGGTCGACCAGATCCCACACCACCAGCTCCACTCGGTCGCTGAGATCAGCCAGCCGTTGGAGCAGATCGGTATCGGGCACGGTGACGGTGAGCATGGAAAGAGTCTGCCAGCCGAAGGCTGCGTGATGAATGCCCCACCCTTGAGGCCCGTGCCAGTGGTCGTCGATTGCTGCCGACGTGAAGGGGGACACCGATGCCTGAGCCGACTCCCTATCCACCCGGTGCCGCGTGGGCGCCACCGCGCCAAGCCAATTCACCACAGCGAAGTGCCTGGAATCCGCCTTCGATCCAGACCGCCACCGATCAGCTCGTTGGGTCGCTGCGGGGTTTCGCGAGTCCCTACTACTCATTCGGGCTGACCCAGCGAGCTTCCGACGACATCCACGTCATCGTGCGATTCATCCGAGTGATGATCTACGTTGGGTTGGCAGTGGCGGGCCTCATCGTGGTGATGATGATCCAGCCATTGATCATGGTGGGAACGCTCCTCTCACGATTGTTGCCCTGAACTGATGACACACCAGCGTGCGGCCCTGGCGGCATGACACGCACGGTCGGGATCGCTATCGTCCCGGTGCGACGGTCGACCACCGGTTAGAATTATTGTGAGAGGGGCGGAAACCCGCAGAGCTAGGTGCTGCGGGGATCGCGTCAAGGAGCGTGCCCATGGCCGCTAACGTCCTACGTCGGTATGATCGCGCTGCTGCTACGGCAATACGCGCAACACTAGGCCTTTTAGGTCTCATTGGCATGGTGAGTGGCTTGTTCATCCTCGCCTGGCCCGACCGCAGTGCGGTGGCGGTCGGTGCGGTACTGGCCGGCTACGCCGGAGTGACCGGTTTGATCAACCTCGCCATGGGCGTCTTTGCCTCGCACATGAGGATATCCTCACGCATTGGCTATGGGGTCCTTGGTGGTGCCTTCGTTGCCGCTTCAGTGGCTGCCTTCATCAACCTCGGCCCGTTCATGCAGACCTGGGGTCCGATCGTGGGCATCCTCATCGGTGCGGTGTGGATCGTCAATGGGGTGATCATGATCGCCGTCCTCAACGATGTCTCGGTGCGGGTCTCCACAGTGCTCCATGGCGTGGTGAACATCGCTGCCGGTGTGCTGCTGATGACCGCACCCTTGCACGACCTCCAGACGCTGGCCCTCCTTGCTGGAGGCATCCTGCTCACCCTGGGAGCGCTTCAGACGTGGCGTGCCTGGCGGTTTGCGCGACCGCCGATGATGGCGGCCAAGACTCAGCCGATCCGCGGGTTGGCAGCTCAGTAGTTTGGCGCACCACTGCCACTTTTACCCACGCTGGCACCCTGGGCGTGGGAATCCGTCCGTTCTGTCCATAGCGGTTTACCCATTGCGGTGGGGGACCTAGGCTCGGGTCAGTACCCCTAGGAGGAATTAGAGGAGGTCGACGATGACTGATTCGGTCAATGACTATGGCTTGGGCAGTCCCGAGTCACAGCCTGGTGAGACACCCACTCACGATTCGCAAGGCAATCCACTGTCCACGGGGTTGGGTACCCCGGACGATTTCGTGGAGCCTCAGCCCGATGAGGATCCAACTCAGCGAGGTTTGGGAGCGGCGAACACCCAATCCGGTGAGCCGGTTCCGGAGGAACCGCAGCCGCCTCAGCACGGCCTGGAGTAGTCCTCGCCGAGCCGGTCGCGATGTGGCAATCGAGGGCTTGACGACCAGAATCGATCGAGGGTGGGTAACGACACACAGTCGGTACCCACCCTCGATTGGTCCTACTGGCGAGCACCGGCCTGATCAAGAGTCCGCCGGATTCGGCTTCTCGTCCACCTCGCTGGAGAGCAGCCGCTCCACCTGGGTCATCAAGAAGCCCCCAAAGGCGTCCTCGATGACCCACTCCACCGCGATCACCGCAGCGTCACTGGGCAACGGTGGCAGCGCATCGCTGGCATTACTCATGACGACGGCTCCAACTTCGGACAGTGCGTCGGGATCGTCGCGTCCGATGAAGAAGTCGAGCACCGGGCCACCGAAGATCTGACGCACCAGGCCCCCCACCTGTTGCAGGCCTCGCTCAGTGGGGGCGGCCACCGCCACGCAGTGGCGAGGGTCGAGCATCGCGATGCGGCGCAGCACTTTCGGTGAGGCGGTCACATTCACCGCCACGAGCTTGTCGGGATCGTCGACCAACTGGGTCACCTCGTTGAGGTGGAAGAAGGGAGTGATGATCACATCAAAGCTGGAGTTCAAACAGGGCAGGGCGCTCACCCCGTCGATCAGCACTCCGGTGATCTCCAGCCCGCTGATCGCTTGGAGCCGGGCTCCCAACGTTTCCAGGTCGCGCGGATTGCACTCCACCAGAGCTACCCGGGGGCTTCGCGTAACCCGATGAAGTCCCTCCTCCCACATCGTGCGAATGTCGGTCGCGCTGATGCCTGCGCGGCGAGCCCGCCGCACCAGGTCTTCGAACTCCCCGGCGAGTTCCTGAGTCGACGCGCTGCGAATCAGGCTGGTCGCGGCAACAAAACTGCCCTGGCGGGCCACGGTGCGTATCAGCCCCTGATCGGCCAAGCGATGCAGCGCGCGATCGATCGTGGAGGGGTTGGAGCCCAAGGTATCTGCCAGTTGCCGACAACTCGGCAGTCGAGAACCAGTGGGATACAGCCCCGTCTGCAGGCGGCTCAACAACGCCGAGTACACCTCATCAACCCCGGGCGCGGCGGCCATCACGCCACCGCCTGGATGAGCAGATGTGGGCGTTGCGCGGGCAACTCTCGCACCTGAGTCCAACCTGACGCCTCCAACAGGGTGGTGACTTCTGAGGCGCTGCGGGCACGGCCGGGCCCCTCGACCATCATCATCAGATCGAAACTCGGCCCGAAGAAGCCGGGGGAGTCGCCGGCCAACTCGAAAACCACTACCGGGGCACCCGGACGAAGTCGAGCACGCACCCCGGCCAGTAGCGCTACCGCATCTGCATCATCGAGGTCATGCACCACATGGGAGACCAGCCCGGCTTCGAAATCCCCGATCGAGGCCGGCGCGAGCAGGTCCTCAGCGACAACCTGCACACTGCCTGAACCTGTCGTCAGCCGGGCCACTTCGTCACTCGCCCAGGGTGCCACGACAGGCAGTTCGGCAAGGGTCACCGCGCAACCGGCCTGGGCCAAAGTGGCGGCATAGGAGCCGAACCCGCCGCCGGCGTCGAGCACTCTCGCACCACTGGTGAAGACCCCCGTGGCGATCATGTCCGGTCCGCTCACCTCGGCGATCACCCGCAGGGCACGCAAGAACAGGCGACACTGCTGGGGGTCATCGGCCCACCGCTGGGTCCAACTGGTCAGCTTCGGAGCGCCGGTGCGTACCACCTGGTCCAAGTCGTTCCACACCCTGGCGAAGAATGCTTCTTTCAGGCTCAGCAATGCCAACGCCTCGTCACCGACGAGGCGAGCACCGGCGTCGGTAAGGCAGATCCTGGGCCCGTCCGTGGCTAAACCCAGGCGCTCCAGAGCGGCCAGCAGTACCCGGGTGGGTGCCTCGGCTGTGCCCAACTGGTTGGCCAGTTCTGCGGCTGTGCGAGGGGTCTTCGCGAGCGCATCGAAGATGCCCAGTCGCACCCCGGCCGCGATGACAGCTGCCTGCTGGTAGCCGGTCATCAGATTCATCAGTGCGAAATCGTCCATGGCCCTCACTTCCTTCGCAGTTGGCGGTAGGCCCCGAATGCCTGCCACAGGCCCACCAATTCGTTGGTCCTTCGCAGCGCGTGGTTGCCGGCGAGGATCGCCTCGGCTGCGGCAACACCGGAAGCGCCCGACAGGCCTCCGCCCGGATGCACTCCCGCCCCGCACCACGACAGCCAGGGGTAACGCTGTTGCCAGCGATCCAGACCGCCAGGTCGCCAGCCCAATAGCTGATCAATACTCAGGTCGAGGTGATTGGGATTGCCATCAGAGGCCAGCCGCGCCCCCCAGGTGAGCGGCCCGGAGACCACGATCTCGTCCAACCCCTGCCACAGATCGCAGTCGAGGATCTCACTGACCGCATCCACCACGCGGGTTCCGGCTTCCTGCTCGGTCGTAGTGCTCCACGCGCCGTCGTTGCGCTGCAGTGGAACCACCGAGGACAGCCACACCGCACCACCTGTGCCTGGGCCTTGGTCTACCTGGCCGACCATTGCTGAGGGGCGAGAGGGGAGTTGTCCGGCCAATACCTCAGCCAGGCCGACACCCAGATCGCTGGGGGCCTTCTGGGTGAACCAAACTGCGTCGCGATCGGCATCCAGTGGCAGCAGCGGGGCGATGCGATAGCTCAACGAGACGGTGAGTTCGCTGATATTGAAGTGTCCGGAGTGCAACGCGCCCAGCTCACCGGCCAGCTCTGCGGGCAGTTCGGGCACCAGCCGCGCGAGCCGGCGTACATCGATCGACGACAGCACCCGATCGACCCGCAGTTGATCCTCAGCGGTACACACCACCGCGCCTTGTGGCTGCGGGCGGATCTGGGTCACCGCCTGACCCAGCAGTAGCCGTCCGCCCGCGGCTTCGAGTGCCCCCACCAGCGCCGCAGTGAGTGCCCCCGAACCTCCCACCGGACGCGCCGCGCGCCCGCCGTGACCGGCAGGAAGCAGCAATCCGAACATTCCGCTGCCCGGTGCCCACGGCGGAATCTGGCCGTGAGCGGCGTACAGTTCCAAAGCGGCCCGAGTATGGGGATCGCGCACAGCCTCGGCGATGACGACCTGGGCGGGACGCAGCAGGGTGCGAAACAGCCGGTCGCCACCGCGCAGGGGGCTCAGGGTGGCAGCCACCTCGGTCAGTGTGGGCGGAGTGGCGAAGGCGTCCAGCATGTCGAACAGTGAGCCGGCCAACTCAGCGAACTGTCGATAGCGGTCGGCATCCGCACCCAGGCCGGCGACAGTCTGCTCCAGGTCGGTGGCGAACAGACGCTGCTCACCGTCGCCGAATCGGGTGGCGCTGAGCAGGGAATGTTCCCGATAGTGCAAGCCGTAGGCCTCCAGTCCGAGGCTTTCGGCCAGCTCAACGATGCCGCCGTGTTCCCAGGCGCCGCGCTCCACCAGCACCTGGCCACGCTGCTCGCTCCACACGCAGCCACCGGCCTGCGTCGCCTGCTCGAAGACGGTGACCTCAGCGCCCGCCCTTGCCAGGATGAGAGCACCCACCAGGCCTTGATGGCCGGCACCGATCACGGCAACCTTCATAGCTGGCCCCGGTACAGCGAGAAACCATCGCGGGCCAACCCCGATTCGGCCGCGAGTGCGGCCGCCAGTGGACGGCATCGCGCCACCTGCTCGGCCTCCTCAATGCTGCGGCAGCGGTGATCGGCCACCACCTGGCGGCCATCCACGAACACCGCGGCCACCGCGCGCGGCGATGCGCCATAAACCACCTGGGAGACCGGGTCGTGCAGTACGGCGATGTCGACCGAATCCTGCAGCAGCACCACATCGGCCCGCTTGCCCACCTCCAAGCTACCGATCCGGTCGTCCAATCCGAGCGCACGCGCGCCACCGATGGTTGCCATCTCCAAGGCGTCATAGGCGTCCATCACCCACGGATCGCGGGCGTTGACCTTTTGCAGCAAAGCTGCGCTCTTCACCGCCTGCAACATGTCCTGGGAGTCATTGGATGCTGCGCCGTCGGTACCGATCCCCACCGCCACCCCGCGGTGGCGCAGGGCGGTGACCGGGCAGACACCGGAGCCCAGAATCATATTGGCCACCGGATTGTGCGCCACCCCCACCTGATGAGTGGCCAAGGTGTCGATCTCGGCCTCGGAGATCCAAATGGCGTGGCCGGCGACCAGCGGCTGATCCAGTAGACCGATGTTTTCGGCGTGGGCGATGGTGCGCCGTCCCCAGCGGGCATTGGCCAGGACCAGTTCTTCTCGAACTTCGGCCAGGTGGGTGTGCACACCCCAGCCGTGGGACGAGCACTGGCTCACCGCCTCGCTCAGCAGCTCATCGCTTTGTCCCAACAGCGTGCCGATGCCCCAACGGAAGCTCACCAACTCGCTGGATTCGCAGCGCTGGGCCAGGGCATACTGCTCGGCTACAACCGCGGCGACCTCCAGCACCCGTTGCGGATCGCCGGTGGCGTCCAACCCGGTGATGTCTTCGGCACCGTAGGAGACGATGCCGCGCAGCCCGGCGGCCTCCAACCCGTCCACCACACCCAGGCTGGCCAGGCTGCCTTCGGCGGTGTGGACGAACATGTCGTTGACGCAGGTGACCCCGCTGAGAAGCATCTCGACAGCCCGCAGTGCGGTGCCCTCGCGAGCCAGTTCCGCACTGAGTGCTGCCGACAGCGGGCCGATGATGCGGGTGCCCCACTCGAACAAACTGAGCTCAGAGCCCATGCCGGTTGCCAGGGCTTCAGACAGGTGAGTATGGGTGTTCACCAGCCCGGGAATGACCACTCCGGTGCCGTCGCCCACCACCTGCACCTCGGGTGCGGCGGCAGCCAGTTCGGCGAAGCTGCCGACATTGATGATCTCACCGTCGCGCAGGTGCACCGCACCGTCGGCGATGACACCGTGGGTAGCAGCCGGGGCCGTGTGGCTGCGGGCATCGCGGCACCCAGCCATGGTAATCACGAAGGCGCCTCTGACCAGCACCTCGGTGCGTTGCATCCAGGTCATAGGGTGGCGGCTTCCATGCCGGCCAGGACGGTGCGCAGCGTGCCGATGAACACGTCGATCTCGGCCGGGCTGATCACCAGCGGCGGAGTGACTCGAATAGTGCCCGAGGAGTTGAGTACCGAGCCCACCAGCACGCCGCGATCCTGCAGCGCGTTGGCAACCGGTTGGGCATCGACGCTCAGCTCGAAGGCGCACCACAGACCTTTGCCGCGCACATCGATCACCAGATCGGGGAACTGTGAGCGCACCGACTCCAGCCGCTCCAGCAGGTAGGCCCCGGTGTTGGTGGCGTGCTCCAGCAGACCTTCGTTGAGGATGGTGTCGAAGGCGGCGATGCCTGCAGCGCAGGCCACCGGGTTGCCACCCATCGTGGTCAGATGCGACAGCGGCGGATCGACGAAGGTGGCGAAGATGTCGGCCCGCGAAATTACTGCGCCCAGCGGCAGTCCGCCGCCCAGCGCCTTGGCCATGGTGATGATGTCGGGGTTGACGTCGAAGTGTTGGTGGGCGAACCATTTGCCAGAGCGGCCCATGCCGCCTTGCACTTCGTCGACAATCAGCAGCGCGCCAGCTTCGTCACACAGTCCGCGCAGGCCCGGCAGGAAGTCGGCATCAGGGATGCGAATGCCGCCTTCGCCTTGGATCGGTTCCACGATCACCGCGGCAGTCTGGTCATCGATCGCCGCGGCGGCCGCCTCCAGATCGTTGTAGTCCACGAAGGTGACCCCGGGCAGCAGTGGCTCGAACGGCTTGCGCCACTCCTCGCGCCAACTGACCGACAGCGAACCGAAAGTGCGGCCGTGGAATGAGCGGGTGAAGGCGACGAACTTGGGCCGTCCGGTGTACTTGCGGGCCAGCTTCAAGGCGGCCTCGGTGGCTTCAGTTCCGGTGCTGGTGAGGTAGGCCACGTCCAGGCCTGGACCAGCCACCGAGGTGATCCGCTCCACGATCTCCACCTGCTCGGGCACCGCGAAGCGGCCATAGACGTTGACATGGCAGTAACGGGCGGCCTGCTGCTGAATCGCCTCTACCACCGCCGGATGGCAATGCCCGACATTGGCCACCGCGATCCCGGAGGTCATGTCGAGATACAACCGGCCCTCGGCAGTCTTCAGGGTGCAGCCGCGGGCCTCAGCGACGACGATTTCCTTGCGTCCGGGAACGGTCTGGGAGAGCTTGGCCGCGAACCGATCGCGGTAGGACTCCACCTCCTGTTCAGTCATGGTGGGCGTTGGTGCCAACGGGCTCAACATGATCGTTCCTCTCTAGTACTCAATCGGCGAACCTGGCGGTGAACCAGGCCGTGTGGCGGGCCATTTCGACGGCCGTATCGACGGCGCGTCGTTGCCACAGGTCTTCTTCCTCGGGCCCCGACCCCGGGGCGTCGAGGGCCACCCGGCAGCGCTCGTCGAGGGCGTAGAGGCGGGCGGCTGCCTCGGGCAGGGATGCCCCGGTGGCCACAGCCCCGTTGCCGCGCAGGATCAGGCAGTGAGCCTGGCCCAGCGCGGACGCTGCGGCCGTCGCACGAGCTGGAGTGCTGATCAGGAGGGGATCACAATGCACCCCCACCCGTTCGCCGGCCAGCAACCCGAGACCGTGGCGCACCGGGACAGGGTCGTCATTGACCCCCCAGGCCACATACCAGCGCCCGTGCCCGCGGCAGATGGCGGCCACCTCGGGACGCGCTGAGTAGATGGCCAGGTGCAAGAACCGTTCCAACGGCAAATCAGTGGCTGCGGGGTCCACGGGCGTCCCGTCAGCGTTGATGACGACCACATCAGCGCTCGTGCAGGCGAACAGCGGACGGGTCGTGGTGATGGCGATCACCTCCCCGGACCGTGCCGAAACATGACCGAACGCCTCCAACTGGCCGGCCCTGGCTAGGTGGCGGGCGGTCGCGGCCACCTGGGCTCGTAGCTCATCGAGCGCAGGCATCACTGGCCTCCGCGCAGGCGACGCAGGGCGATGAAACGCGTTCGGGACAGCTCATCCATGGTGTAGCCGAGGCCTTCGCGCCCGGCGCCTGCCAACTCCACACCGCCGAACGGCACGATGGGTGGGCGGTAGTTGTTGGTGCCGTTGACCACGACGCCACCGAAGTCGAGGCGTTGAGCCAATTGCATGGCGGCGGGCCAATCGTTGCTGAACACCGCGGCGGTGAGCCGCAGCGACGTAGCGTTGGCTACGACGAGGGCTTCTTCGGCGGAATCGACCTCGACGATCGGAAACACCGGCCCGAAGACCTCGTCATCACCAATGATCGGCGCGCTGGCCGGGACTGCGCTCAGCACAGTGGGGGCGAACCAGGGGCCATCGGCAGCACCACCCAACACCCGGGTGGCGCCGGCTGCGATGGTGGCCTCTACCTGCGCCTGCACGCGGGCGGCGGCGCGAGCATCGATCAGTGGCCCCAGACGCGCCGTCTCCAGCAGCGGATCGCTCGGGCTGACCGAGGACAGTGCAGCGGCGAAGCGATCGGTGAGCTCGGCGGCGATGGATCGGTGGGCGATGATGCGTTTGGTGGCTGCGCAGGCCTGGCCGTTCATCAGCAGGCGACCGCGTAGCGACTCACTGACCACATAATCCAGATCGGCATCGGGGAGCACGATCGCCGCGCCGTTGCCACCCAACTCCAGATGCAGCGGACGCAGCAGCCGTGCGGTCGCTGTGGCTACCGCCACACCGGCACCCACGCTGCCGGTCAGGGATACCGCGGCCACACCGGGAGCAGCGCACAGGGCGGCGGCGAACTCGTTGTCGCCGTAGACCGCTTGCAGGGCGCCCTCGGGAAGGCCAGCGGCAACGGCATCGACCGCAGCCCGAGTGGCCAAGGGGTTCTGCGGCGGCAATTTGACGATCACGGTGTTGCCGGCAGCCAGCGCAGCCGCCGCCTTCTCCATGGCCAACTCCACCGGGAAGTTGAAAGGGATGACTGCGACCACGACGCCCAGGGGTACCCGCTCGACGATGGTCAAATCGTTCTCACCACCGGGGAATGCCCCAGTCGGTGCCACCTCGGCGGCGGCATATCGGCACAGCTCGGCATTGCGCGACACCATGCGTACCGCACCGGCCAATTCGCCGCGCGCCTGGGTGATCACCTTGCCGGACTCGGCGGCGTGAATCGGTGCCAACTGAGCGCTCAGCGCGGCGAGTTGGGACGCCCCGGCCTGCAGTGCGTCGGCGCGCTCATGCGGCGCGCTGCAACCCCACTGGGTGAACGCGGACTGTGCGTGGGCAACCAGGCCGGGAACCGCCTCAGTGCCCAACTCGACGACCTCGCCGAGTCTGCGGGCATCGGCAATGGCGGTGATCTCACGCATTAGTCGCCGCCTGATTGAGTGCGGCCAACAAATGCTCCAGCAGTTCCGGCAGCCCCAGTGGAGTGTCGTGACCGTCACCGCGAGCGAAGACCGACCGCACCGAGCCTGTTCCACTGGGACGCCCGGTGGCGGCCAGCCTTTGGGAAAGCGCATCCTGCGCGGCGCTGATTTGGTCGCGGGTGGGTAGCACCTGGACGGCGCCGGGCAGCGCGTCCAGCACGCCGCGCAGCCGCAACACCCCGGCGCTTCCCTTTCGGGTGGTGGGCAGTCCCTCATCAGCGCGCAGGGCGGCGTCGGCGAGGAAACTGCGGTGGGTCAAGCCTGGCGACACCCATGCCGTGATCGCCGCGTAGTCAGGGGCGAGTCGGCCCAATGCGGTCACCAGATGGGACGACATCGCGTTGTGCATCGCCACGTAGGCCTCCCGCTCGGCGGGGCCCCAGCGCCAACTACCGTCGGCGGCCATTCGGGCACTGCAATCGCTGCGTTCGGGCGACACCGAGGTGCCGCGGCTTTCGAACAGTCCGGGGTCGTCGTAGGAGGTGGCTGGGCTTTGGGCACCGGCGTGATACATCGATTCGGGGTAGGGGACCAGTGCTAGCGGCTCCGAGATCACGAAACGATCCAGCACGACGCCATCGCGTTGCAGAGGACCCACCTGCAACAGGTCTTCGCTCTCCTCAGGCTCCAGGATCGCGCTCAAACCCGGAGGCAGCGGCTCCCGGTTCACCGGACGCCAGCCGTCGGCCAACAACGCCGCGTTGATGCCGCGATGCTCCCGGCTGGTCACATACGGCTTGTATTTCGTGCAGGGCAGCAACAGCGCCAGCCGGGTGGTGGCTCCCGGCACCACCGGGGGCGTCCAGCCGGTGGTGATGAACTCCAACCAGGCAGCCACCCGAGGGTGCTTCAAGGCGTCCAGGTTGGCCTGAGGGGAGTAGAAGCACATCGTCGGATCGAGCTCGAAGGGGTGACGTATCTTGCGCTGCGATACCGGTAGTCGAGTCTCCGGTGCCAAGGCGGTCATCAGGCGTCCTCTCGAACGATCAGTTCCATGGAGGTCGGGTTGAAGTTGTTGCACGGACTCAGATCCTGTGGACACGCCGAGACCAACACGATCAGGTCACGCTCGGCGCGCAAGGTGATCGTGGAGCCCGGCGGGTTCATCGCCGGATCGGTAACGACGTCTCCCTCGGGGGTGACCCGGTTGTGCATGAACACATTCCAGGCGTTCTCACCATGCACCTCGACATCGACGCCCAACAGTTCGCGGGCCTGCCGCAGGTTGTTCAAACAGCTGGGATGGTCGGGCAAGCCGTAGTCACGGCTGTAGCGCTCAGGGTCGCAGCAGGGCACCACGATGTCGTGCTTGCCGATGTCGTCGGCGATGATCGTGAACACCGGATTGCGGTGGTTGGTGAACACCTGATCGCCCACAGCCAACGTCACCTTGGCGTTGCAGGAGACGGTATGACCGGTGCTGAGATACTCGCTGGGGTCGGTCGAATCGAAGGCCACCAGGTCGGCCACCTGCTGGCCTTCCACGTCGACGATGTCGAGTAATTGGCCAGCGCGCAGCATCACTCCGCGTCCCTCATAAGCGGGAATGTGTACTCGTTCGACCAGCGCGGTCATCGGGTCTCCTATTCGTGATTGTGTTGGTATTCGCTCAGCACACGTGGGCCGAGCCGGCTGGGAGGCCTTGAGGCGGATCAGTGCGGGCACTGCGGGCGGCGGCCGGAGTGTTGCGGCTGGTAAGTGCCTTGATCTCGCCGTCGATGAGGACCGCCGAGATGCCGGGCACATCGCCTCGAGTCAGGGCGCTGAGAGCGTCGGGGGCTAGCGAGCCCCACGGTGCGTCCATCACGACCAGATCGGCGGGACGATCCACCGCGACCACACCGGTCTCCAGCCCATAGACCGCAGTGGAGTTGCCGGTGGCCAGGGCCCACGCCACGGCCGGATCAAGATCGGTCAGCGAGCTGAGCTCGGCAACGGTCTTGATGATGCCCAGCGGCATGGTGCCGGTGCCGGTGGGGGTGTCGGAGCCGATCACCACTCGGTGCAGTTGATCGGCTTCGGCAGCCAGCTTCACCAGCAGAATCGAGCTGCGCAGATTGCCGGCCTGCACCAGCTGAATGGCCATTTCTGTGTCGCGCACGATGGTGGCCAGCCCGGTCTCGTCTAGCGAGGTGGGGCCGCCGTTGAGGTGGCCGCACACGTCGGGGTGCAGGTGCAGCAGATGATCGGTGGTGATCGGCTTGGAGCCGGGAATCGACGCCCCGCCGGAATGGCAGGTGACGATGATTCCGTTTGCCTGCGCGTCGCGGATCTGCTGGAAGCCGTCGGCGGGATCGAGGTAGCGACCGAAGCCGAACTTGGCCAGCCTCACGCCTTCGGCAGCGACCTCGGCGAAGTCG
>DMIX01000428.1 GCA_003451975.1 Propionibacteriaceae bacterium | reverse complement strand
ACCCTCGGTGAACGAGCTGGTGGCGGCCATCACAGGCTCCTTGAAGTGCCGGGTCAGGTGGCTGCGGTGATAGGAGCAGCAACCCTGCGAGCCGTGGGAGTACGGCAGGCACCGGTGGATACCCAAGGCGGCGTACATGGCGCCGATGGGCTGGCAGGTCTTGGCCGGATTGATGCGCAGCGCGCTGCGCTCGGTGACCTCATTGGGTGTGTGCTTCAGCATGAGTCCGATTCCTTTCAGGCCGACTTCTTCTTGGCCGCCCACGGCGGAGTGACGAGGCGCCAGACTTCGGCGTTGACCATGCGATCGATCTCGATGTAGAAGTTGACCGCACCCTTGAACCCGGCGTAGGGGCCGCCGTAGTCGTAGTTGTGGAGCTGCTTGCAGGGCACGCCCATCTTCTCGATGACGTACTTGTCCTTGATGCCGGAGCAGACCAGCGCAGGCTTGTGGGCCTCGATCAACATCTCGAGTTCCACGTGCGAGATGTCATCGACGACCAGGGAACCCTGGGCCATCTCGGGCATCATGCCTTCGTAGTCGTGCATCTTCAGGCCCTTGGCCTCCAACTCGGCGAGCTCCTCGGTGGTCTTGCGAGGGTTGAAGCGCACCGGATCGGGGCCGATCTGGAGTTCCTCGATAGCGCGGGAGTCGGCGTCGATGGTGATGGTGTCAGCCATCGCCGAGCCCTCGTAGTCATCGCGGTGAGCGAACTCATAGCCAGCCGAAACCACCGGCATTCCCATGTCGGCGAACAGCGCCTGATAGTGATGGGCTCGGGAGCCACCGACGTAGAGCATGACCGGACGTCCGTTGACCCGTGAACGCACCTGGTGGCGAACGGGTTCCACCTCGGCCATCTCCTGGGCGATGACGACCTCGATGCGTGCGATCAGGTCCGGGTCGCCGAAGTAGCGTCCGATCTTTCGCAGGCTCTTGGCGGTCGACTCCGCACCGATGAAATTCACCTTCAGCCACGGAATGCCGTACTTGGATTCCATCATCTCGGCCATGTAGTTGATCGAGCGGTGGCACTGAATGAGGTTGAGGTTCGCGTCGGCGGAGCGGGCGATCTCGGAGTACTGCACATTGCCGCTGAAGGTGGAGATCAACTGGATGCCGCATCGATTGAGCATGCGCTCGATCTCGAACGCGTCACCGCCGATGTTGTACTCACCCAGCATGTTGACTCGGAAGGGGTTGGTCTTCTCCGATGCCGGCAGTTCTTCGGTGCCGACCACATTGGTGAACAGCCCGTTGTTGGCGATGTGGTGACCGGCCGACTGGCTGACCCCCTTGTAGCCCTCGCAGGAGAAGCCGAAGATATTGATCCCCAGCTGCTCCTTCATCTGGCGGGCCACGGCGTGCACGTCGTCACCGATCAGGCCGACCGGGCAGGTGGAGAACACCGCGATCGCCTTGGGGTGGAACAGGTCGTAAGCCTCCTGAATGGCCTGCGCCAGCTTCTGCTCGCCACCGAAGATGATCTCGTTCTCGCTCATGTCGGTGGTGAAGGCATAGTTCAGGAAGTTCTGATCCTCATCGGCGACATCGGCCTGGTTGCGCCGGGTCATCCACGCGTAGTAGGAGCACCCCACCGGACCGTGCACGATGTGCACGATGTCGGTGATCGGCCCGAGCACCACACCCTTGCAGCCGGCGTAGCAGCAGCCGCGCTGGGTGATGATGCCGGGCGCGGTGCGCGAATTGGCCTCGATCTTCGGAATCTCGACCGGGTCGTTGATCTTGATGTGGCGAAACCGCTTGCGCAGCACCTTGGGCGGGTAGGCCCGCACCAAGGTCTTCGCAAGCGCCTCCGGATCCGGCGAGTTCATCGGCATGGACAGTCCTGGCTCGGGGCGAGACAGGTCGATGGCGGCCACCGCGTCCAAGTCGACGGCGGCCAGCGCCTTGGCAGGCAACGTGGGGGCCAGCTCGGGCTTCTTCATGGGTGCTCCTCAGACGTGGATCGGATCAGGCGACGTCGAGCATTCCGTGCTCGAGCAGGAGGCTCTCCAGGGTGTCGACCTCCATGGGCTTGGGGATGATGAACATGTCGTTGCCCTCGATGTTGGCCGCCAGGGTGCGGTACTCGTCGGCCTGATGGCAGGTCGGGTCCCACTCGATGACGGTCTTCTTGTTGATCTCGGCACGCTGCACGTCGTTGTCTCGGGGGACGAAGTGGATCATCTGGGTGCCGAGTTCCTTGGCGAAGTGATCGATGAGCTCGTATTCGTTGTCGACCTTGCGGCTGTTGCAAATGATGCCGCCCAGCCGGACGGTGCCGGTGGAGGCGAACTTCTTGATGCCCTTGCAGATGTTGTTTGCGGCGTACATGGCCATCATCTCCCCGGATGCCACGATGTAGATTTCCTCGGCCTTGCCTTCGCGGATCGGCATGGCGAACCCGCCACACACCACGTCACCGAGGACGTCGTAGAAGACGTAGTCGAGATCTTCCTCGTAGGCGCCCAGGCGCTCGAGCAGGTTGATCGAGGTGATGATGCCGCGGCCGGCNNCCGCCTTGGGGTCGCAGCCGACGACCATAACCTTGCGGCCCTTCTCGGCCAGGCCTGCGACGGTGTTCTGAGTGGTGGTGGATTTGCCAATTCCACCCTTGCCGTAGATAGCTACTTTGCGCATGTGAGTGTGAACCTTCCCGGTTTGGTTGGGTGCGGTTGTTCGCCGTGTCAGTACCGACAGCGAGTCCTCCAACGGGTACCCACGCCTAGCGAGCTGTGGGTACCGGGGATCTGCGGCGGGGCCTTCAGATCTCCGGCTGGAGGCCTCCTTGCCGTGTTGGTATTAATCCCAGCAGGGCAAAGTTACGTATGGGTAACCCGGAATGTGTGCAGTGTTACAGCTTGTTTACTCCATTTCCGCACTGATTCTTTGCGTATTTTGTTTCGGGTCTGGACACTCCACTTCGCGCGCGGGGACGCGAACGTGCGCCCTCGTGCGTGCGCGCGCGAGGCGCCGGGATTAGAAAAACGCGAATACCTGACATGAACGGCTCAAAAACTCGCAAATGCGGATCAATGGCAGCATTTACTCCGCAGGGGCGATGCATGAAGGGTGGCTACCGAGCTGGATTGTTTCATTCCGATTGCGCGTCAGTTACAAGCATCTGAGCGCGCAGATACGGGCTATATGGTGCCGCCATGACGAAACTGCGAATCCGTGACGCGGCGATCTTCTTGGGTGTCAGCGATGACACAGTTCGCCGTTGGTTGGATGCGGAGCTGATCCCGGTCGAGATCGACGACAGTCGGCGCAAGGTGATCGATGGTCGAGCGCTGGCGGCTTTTGCGCAATCGATGGCCAATCCGATGCCTGATCCCTCCGACGTTTCGCGATCGGCCCGGAATCGATTCGTGGGTCTGGTCACCCAGGTGGTGTCCGACACCGTCATGTCACAGGTGGAGCTGCAATGTGGCCCGTTCCGCGTGGTGTCTCTGATGAGTACCGAGGCTGTCCGCGAACTGGGCCTGGAAGAGGGCTCGGTCGCGGTCGCGGTGGTGAAGGCCACCACTGTGATCGTGGAAACCCCACACTCCGCCTGAAAGGAACCCACATGCGAACCAGACTCAGCGTCGCCGCCACCGGTGCCCTGATCAGCTTGGGCCTAGCCGTTGCCGGATGCTCGGGCAGCGCCACACCAACCCAGACGTCGACCCTGACGATCTATGCTGCGGCTTCGATGCAAACCACCTTCGACACGCTGAAGACCGCGTTCGAGGCAGAGCATCCCGGCACCACAGTGATGCTGAACTACGCCGGTTCGCAGGCGCTGGCCACCCAATTGGTCGAAGGGGCCACCGCTGATGTGTTCGTCTCGGCCAACGACACTCAGATGAAGGTCGTCACCGATGCGGGTTTGAACGCTACCGACCCTCGAGTGTTCGCCACCAATCAGTTGCAGATCGCGGTGCCACCGTCCAATCCGGCCGCGATCAGTACGTTCGCCGATCTCACCAATCCTGAGGTGAAGCTCGTCGTGTGTGCTCCGGCCGTGCCCTGTGGGGCGGCGACGGTCAAGGTCGAGAAGGCGACAGGAGTCACGCTGGCCCCGGTGAGTGAGGAGCAGGCGGTCACCAGTGTGCTGTCCAAAGTGCAGGCCGGCGAAGCCGATGCCGGTCTGGTCTACAAGACCGATGTGATCGCTGCAGGCGACACCGTGACCGGCATCGAGTTTCCCGAATCGTCGGAGGCGATCAACCGCAATCCAGTCGTGTTGTTGAAGAGCGCCCCGCACGGCGAGCTTGGCCAGGCGTGGATCGACCTGCTGTTCAGCGAGCAGGGACAACAGGTGTTCGCCGACGCAGGTTTTGGTGCCGCGCAGTAAGGCCATCACCGGCAGGCGGCCCCGGACGGCGGGGCTGCCTTCGCGATGACAGGAAGGTGGCGCAGTGACCACGACCGTCGAAGAGGCCTCGGTTCGCCCGAGTCGAGATCCGCGATCGCGGCTGTACTCCGGTTTGCCGCGCTGGATCTACCTTCCCGCCGTCATCGGCGGGTTGTTCGTGGCACTCCCGCTGGTGGCGATGATGCTCCGTATGGATTGGGCCCGCTTCAGCGTCCTGATCGCCAGCCCGTCGTCGCTGGCCGCACTCACGCAGAGCCTGCAGACATCGTTCACCAGCATGCTCGTCTGCCTGGTTCTCGGCGTCCCGATGGCCATGGTGCTGGCTCGCGAACAGTTCCCCGGGCAGCGGCTGGTGCGCTCCCTGGTGTTGTTGCCGCTGGTGCTACCGCCGGTGGTCGGCGGCATCGCGCTGCTGTTCACCTTCGGTCGGCACGGGTTGGCGGCTCCGGTCATGGACCTTTTCGGCATCTCGGTCGCCTTTTCCACTGTCGCAGTCGTGATGGCGCAGACCTTCGTCGCGCTGCCCTTTCTGGTGGTCTCCTTGGAGGGCACGCTGCGCTCCGTGGGTCAACGCTACGAATTGGTCGCCGCAACCCTGGGGGCGCGGCCGTCGACGGTGTTGCGCAAGGTGACGCTGCCGCTGGTGCTGCCGGGGCTGGCTTCGGCCGCGGTGCTGTCCTTCGCCCGGGCGCTGGGTGAATTCGGGGCCACCATTACCTTTGCCGGCAGCCTGCAGGGGGTCACCCGCACGCTGCCGTTGGAGATCTATCTGCAGTCCTACGCCGATACTGATGCCGCCATTGCGTTGTCGTTGGTGCTGGTGTTCGTCGCCGTCGTCGTGACCGTCGTCACGGCCAGCATCTCCGAACGGTCGCTGGCATGAGCTTGGCGTTTCAAGCCATCGTGGCCGAGCGTGGCTTCGATGTGGAGCTGTCGCTGGCTCCCGGCGAGAAAGTGGCCGTGCTCGGTCACAACGGTGCCGGTAAGTCCACCCTGCTGAACATCCTGGCCGGCACGCTGCGTCCCGACAGCGGCACGGCGGTGCTGGGCGACCGGCGATTGTTCGATCTCGGCCCCCGGCGCCGGCATTGGACTTTGCCGCACACGCGTGGCATCGCGCTGCTGGCTCAGGACCCCTTGCTCTTTCCGCACCTGAGTGTGCTGGAGAATGTGGC
>DMIX01000063.1 GCA_003451975.1 Propionibacteriaceae bacterium | reverse complement strand
GCCCTGGATTTCGCGCTCCAAGCCTCACCGGACCATCCCTGGGTCACCACACACCCCGAGTGGTTCACCACTCGACTGGACGGCACCATCGCCTATGCCGAGAATCCGCCCAAGAAGTACCAAGACATCTACCCGATCAACTTCGACAACGATCCGTCCGGGATCTACCACGAGGCGCTTCGCGTGCTGAAGATGTGGATCTCACACGGCATCAGGATCTTCCGAGTCGACAATCCGCATACCAAGCCGGTCCAGTTCTGGGCCTGGCTGATCCGTCAACTGCGCCTGATCGATCCTGATGTGCTGCTTTTCGCCGAGGCCTTCACCACCCCGGAGATGATGCATGCCCTCGGACGCGTCGGCTTCCACTCCAGCTACACCTATTTCACCTGGCGAACCACCAAGTCCGAGCTCACCGAGTATTTCACCGAGTTGGCCACTGAGAGCGATTCCTTCTTCCGGCCGAACTTCTTCGTGAACACTCCGGACATCAACCCGCTCCACCTGCAGTCGGGCAACCCTGCGATCTTCGCAATCCGCGCAGTGTTGGCCGCGACCGGCTCGCCTGCCTGGGGCGTCTACTCCGGTTTCGAGCTGTTCGAGCTCGAAGCGTTGGCGCCGGGACGCGAGGAGTATCTGCACTCTGAGAAGTACGAATACCGCCCCCGGGATTTCAACGCCGAACCCAACCTCAATCTGTTGCTCGGTCGACTGAACGAGATTCGCCGCAGTCATCCGGCGCTGCAGCAGCTGCGGCAGATCCGCTTCTTGGAAGCCGCGCATGATCGCCTCCTCGCCTTCGCAAAGACCGACGGTTCCGACATCGTGGTCGTCGTGTGCAGCCTGGACCCCGACCAGACCGTGGAGACCGAGGTCGTCGTCGACCTGGCCGACTTCGGGATCGGCGCCGGAGCGATCGCGGTACGCGACGAACTCACCGGCAACGAGTTCCTGTGGCGGGAGCGGAATTTCGTCCGGCTCACTCCGGCCACTCCGGCGCACATTCTGCATGTCCTGGGCCCGGTGACGAGCTGAACGTCGAGCAGGCCTGGCAGAAGGCCCTCCCCACCACCCGCTGGTTCGCGGGCAAGGGGCGGGCGATCGAGGGTGTCCGGGTCGTTGCCGAACCCTGGGCTGTCCCACCACCATCCTGGCCTGCCGTGCGCACTGAGACCATCACGGTCCGCTATGCCGACGGGGACGCCGAAGACTACGTCGCGATCTCCGCCTACCGCCTCCAGCCACAGGGATCACTCGACCCGGACTCGGTGCCCGTAGAGCTACCTGGTTGGGGCTTGCTGACCCTCAGCGATGCCACCGGTGATGAAGTCGCCTTCGCCGCGTACCTCGCCACACTGGCCTTGGCCGACGACCTGCGAGGACTCCCTCCGCGCCGCCTCACCGTCGAGCAGAGCAATACCAGCGTCAAGCTCGGGGAGAAGGCTCTGTTCAAGTTGTTCCGACGCCCCGCACCGCCGCCCGACCGAGAGGCGCTGCTGCTTCGGCGGTTAGCTCGCACCGGGGTCGCCCCCGAACTCTACGGTGAGGTGCGCGGCCGGGACGGACGCCAAGCCGCCATCGTCGTGGAGTACATCGACGCCATCGCTGATGGCTGGCAGCTGGCCTGCACCTCCTGCGCCAACCAGACCGATTTCAGCGGTAGTGCTTTCGAGTTGGGACGGGCGCTGCGCACCATGCATCATGCCCTGGCCGGACCGTGGCCAGCTGCTCTCCCGCCGGTGACCGTTTCCGGCGTCGTCCCGGGACGCGACCTCGCTGATGCCATGCTCGCGCGGCTGACGACCACGGCGGCTGCCGTGCCCGCGGTGGTCGGTATGGCCGCCGATCTCCGGCCGGTCTTCGAAGCGATCTCCGACATCACCGTCGCCGTGTCGCAGATCCACGGCGACTTTCACCTCGGCCAAGCGTTGTATCGTCGCTCCCCTGCCGGTTGGGTAATCATCGACTTCGAGGGAGAACCCCTGAAGTCGGCCTCCGAACGACTGGCGCCGGATTCGCCCTGGCGCGATGTCGCCGGTGCGCTGCGGAGCTTTGAATACGCCCGGCAATCTCATGCCGACCCGCGATCGACCGCTGCGCAACATTGGGTCGTCACGACTCGTCGGGCCTTCCTTGAAGGGTATTGCGGGGCTGCGGCGGTGCCTGCCGAGCTACTGCGTGCCTATGTCGTGGACAAGGCGCTCTACGAGATCCGCTACGAAGCACAATCCCGCCCGAATTGGGTCCACATTCCCCTGGAATCGGTCCAAGATGAACTGACCAGGGCACTGCCCTGATCCGACGTTAGGAATTGATATGGCGCACGACCCCTCTGCAGGCTTGACCGGCTGGGATCTGGAAGGTTTCCACGACGGTGGTGACACCGAGTGCTGGCGTCGCCTGGGTGCCCACCCGGTCACCGTCTTCGACGACGAGCGCGGTGAAGTGACGGGGACGCGGTTCGCGGTATGGGCGCCAAACGCCCACGAGGTCCGGCTCAACGCCGACTTCAACTGGTGGACCGGCGACGCCATGCATCTGATTCCGGGCTCGGGAGTCTGGGTGTTGTTCGTCGAGGGTGTCAGCGACGGCGCCTTGTACAAGTTCAACGTGCTCGGCGCCGACGGCATCTGGCGGGAGAAGGTTGACCCGATGGCCTTCTTCGCCGAGCAGGCCCCGGCGAACTCGTCCATCGTGTACAACAGCGCGTACGCATGGAGCGACGACACGTGGATGCAACGACGCGCGAACGCGACGCCGCACGCGGAGGCCATGAGCATCTACGAGTTGCACCTCGGCTCCTGGCGCAAGGGCAAGACCTACCTCGAGTTGGCCGATGAACTGGTGCAGTACGTGACCTGGGCCGGGTTCACCCATGTGGAGTTCATGCCGGTAGCCGAGCACCCCTATGAACCGAGCTGGGGCTATCAGGTCACCAACTACTTCGCTCCTCAGTCGCGGCTGGGTCGCCCCGATGAGTTGCGGTACTTGATCGATCGACTGCATCAGGCCGGAATCGGGGTGATTCTGGATTGGGTTCCCGGACACTTCCCCAAGGATGAATGGGCCCTCGGACGCTTCGACGGCACCGCCTTGTACGAGCACGCCGATCCGCGGCAGGGCGAACACAAGGACTGGGGCACCTACATCTTCAA
>DMIX01000113.1 GCA_003451975.1 Propionibacteriaceae bacterium | reverse complement strand
AAGACGGCATACGAGATCAGCCTCGGTCTCGTGGGGCTCGGAGATGTGTATAAGAGACAGGTGGCGAGTCTCTTCAAATCGGGTTCAGACTCGACCACAGCGGCGGTGCGCGCGGCGCGCATCTGGACCGGCCGCGACAAAATCGTGCGCTGGGGCTATAACGGCTGGCACGATTGGGCCTGTCATCGCCCGGCGGGCATCGCGCGCTCTGTGCGCGAAGATACGCTGACCTTCCGCTACAACGATCTGGACTCCCTGGAGGACGTGCTCGAGCGCAACAAAGGGCGGGTCGCCTGTGTCATCATGATGCCGCTGGAGATCATCCCGCCGCAGCCCGGTTTTCTCGAAGGGGTCAAGCGCTTGGTGCACGAGCATGGCGCGGTGTTCATCCTCGACGAGATGCGTTCCGGTTTCCGTATGGCGTTGGGTGGTGCGCAGGAGTACTATGGCGTGACACCGGACCTGGCGACCTTCAGCAAGGCGATGTCGAACGGCTATGCCATTTCGGCGCTGGTCGGGCGGCGCGACATCATGATGGGGCTGCTGCAATCGCACACCTCGTCCACCTTCTTCACCAACTCGATCGCCATGGCCGCCGCCGTCGCGAACATCGAGCGCCTGAAGCAGGGTGACGTCATCCCGCACATGTGGCGACTCGGACAGGGGTTGCTGGACGGGCTGAGCCGGCTCATCGAAGATAGCGGGGTCGAGGCCCAGGCCATCGGCGTGGCGCCCATGCCCTATTTGATCTTCACGTACGACAACCAGAATTGGTTCGGGGACACCGGCCAGAACGGCAAGCCCACGCTGGAGAAGGGCAGCCGTTCGGAAGTCGCATGGCGGACCTTCTATACCGAAACCACACGCGGCGGGGTGCTGTTCCACCCGAATCACCACTGGTTCGTCAGCGCGGCGCACACTGACGCCGACCTGGAGCGGACGCTGTCGGTTTGTGCCGACGCGTTCGCCGCGGTCCGCCGGGCGTTGTAGCCGTCCGTTTGGCGACAACCCTTCCATAGCAGTCATTCCGAGAGATCGCCGCGCCGGTCAGTCCGTGCAGGCGATCTCTCTTGCGTTTTGCGGGTCGTTGATTGGAAGTGTGGGCTGACATATGCCAGGATTGTATGGCGTGCAGGTGCTCTTTCTTGTGTTTTGTGGGTCGTTGGGCCACTGCTGCGTGCAACCGCTGCACGGCCGGAAGCGGCACAAAATCGTTGGCAAGTTTACGTTTTTGATAATTTGTAAGAACTTTTGTATAATGAGGTGTAGATATCACAAACGGGGTAAGATATCAGGTGCTTTTCGCGTCAACACTGATTACCCGCACGTATTGCCGCGCGGAGCGACCGGGCGAAAGCGGGTAGAAATGGAGGGATTCCTATGGATATCAAGCCTTCTGAAATCACCCCGGAACATCTTTACCTGTCTCGACGTCAGTTCCTGAAGAATGCCGGTCTATGCGTGGGCAGCGCTGCACTGTTGGCAGCGTGCGGTCCAATTGGTTCGACAGCGCTATCCACGGCCGGTTCACCCGAAGCGCAGATTGCCGTGCCGGCACCGACCGGCCTGCCGGGCGATCCGCTCACTGCTGAGGAAGCGATACTCAATTATACCAACTACTATGAGTTCACGACCAGCAAAGAGGGAGTCGCAGCCCTGGCGAAAGGCTTCGTGACGTCCCCCTGGGAGGTGGCAGTCGGCGGTCTGGTGAACAAACCGAAGGTCTATAGGTTGGAGGAATTGCTTAGCCGAACCGATCTCCAGGAACGCATCTACCGGATGCGTTGCGTCGAAGGGTGGTCGATGGTGATCCCCTGGGAGGGATTTCCGCTCAAAAACCTGCTTACGGAGGTCGAACCGCAGTCCGCGGCGAAGTTCGTGCGTTTCGAGGCGGTCTACGCTCCGGACGAGATGCCTGGACAGAAGGACCGGACGTTCAACTGGCCTTACATTGAGGGACTGCGCCTGGACGAGGCGATGAATGACTTGACGCTCCTGGCAACCGGGCTGTACGGGAAGGACCTGCAAGTACAGAACGGTGCGCCGATCCGGCTGATTGTTCCCTGGAAGTACGGCTTCAAGAGTATCAAGTCGATCGTCAAGATCGACCTGGTCGAGGAGATGCCCGTTTCGTTGTGGATGCATACGAGCCCGCGAGAATATGGCTTCTATGCCAACGTGAACCCGGAGGTGTCGCACCCACGCTGGTCACAAGCTTCCGAGCGACGAATCGGGGAGACGGGCAGACGGGAGACACTCATGTTCAACGGCTATGGAGAGCAGGTCGCATACCTTTATGAAGGCATGGATCTGCACGTCAATTTTTGATGGAGAGGAGGCAGAGCAGATCCCATCGGTTTTGGTGGCTGTTTCACCTGCTGGCGCTGGTGCCACTGCTGGTCCTGGTGTGGGATTATTTCAGCAAAAACCTGACGTACAACCCGATCCGGGAGATCACGTTCCGGACTGGACGGACGGCGCTGCTCTTCCTCGTCGGCTCGTTGGCGGTCACGCCGGTCAGTGCGCTCTTCGGCTGGGCGGCGCTGCGGCGGTTGCGTCGTCCCTTGGGTCTATACGCGTTTCTGTATGCGCTGCTGCATTTTCTGACGTTCGCCGGGTTGGATTACGGTTTCGACTGGACGCTGATCCGGGGTGCGTTGTTCGAGAACCGCTACGCCCTGGTAGGGCTGGCGGCGTTCGTGCTGCTGATTCCATTGGCGATCACCTCAACCAACGGCTGGGTGAGGAGGCTGGGTGGGCGGCGGTGGCGCCGCCTCCACCAGCTCGTATACATCGCGGCGTTGCTGGCAGTGCTGCACTATGTGTGGTCGGTGAAGGCGGACATCCGCGTGCCTCTCGCCTATGGCGCGGTTGTCGTGGTCCTGTTGTTGCTCCGCTTGCCGTTCGTCCGCCAGGTCTTGAGCAGGCGCGCCTCCCGCGCGCGGGACGAGTTGTGCCTGTGATGGGGAAACACGTTGATCGTGAAGGGAAAACAAGGAGGGAGATGGCTATGAAGGTTGGCGACATTCTCAGGAACAAAGGCAGCGAGGTCTGGTCTGTCGGAC